>NZ_JAAKEM010000004.1:0-209025 GCF_011039195.1 Dysgonomonas sp. ZJ709 | reverse complement strand
AGGAATTTATAATGTTAATATTTGTTAGTAAAATGCAGGGCTTTATTAGAAGCTCTAGCGGATTTTACTTAACCGGTGGTATACTTTTCAATTATTTTAGTGGACTACTTTTCAATTATATTATACACCCCACAACAAAACTGTATTTAATCAATTGTTTATTAATTATTTATAATTTATTCGATGTTTATTTTTGTGGGGCAAGTTGCATAAAAATAAAAAAAGTCAACACTGTAAAGTGTTGACTTTCAAGTAGCGAGACCGAGAATTGAACTCGGGACCTCATGATTATGAATCATGCGCTCTAACCATCTGAGCTATCTCGCCAAAGTATTTTTTGTATATTTTGACTTGTGGGGCAAATTTGTGGGGCAAGTAAATTTCCACACAATGTAACAATCTGAATAAAAGAACGTTGTGGCGATAAATTTCGCAAAAAACTCATGATTATGAATCATGCGCTCTAACCATCTGAGCTATCTCGCCAATCTGCATTAGCGGTGACAAAAGTAGAAGATTATTTTTGATAAAACAAGACCTACATGCAAAAAAAGAGAAAATATTTACGAATCACAACCTAAATTCCTTTTTATCACAGTAAAAACTACTAATAAAATTTAAGTCCGGCATCTTTCACCTAATTAATGAGCCTTCACATTCTTCTTTTTACTACTTTTGTACTTGCAAAATGAGAGATAGTTAATGCTAAGATTAAAACGGCTATATTCCTTTATACTTCAGACATTCTTCCCCGTCTTTATGATGACGTTTGTCATCTGTCTGTTTATTGTATTGATGCAGTTCATATGGAAATACGTCGAAGACCTTGTTGGTAAAGGACTTGATAATCTTATTCTGGGCGAATTATTCTTTTATGTATCCTTAAGCCTTATTCCTTTAGCATTACCTCTATCCATATTACTAGCCTCTCTTATGGCCTTCGGTAATCTTGGTGAACGGATGGAGTTGCTGGCGATTAAAGCCGCAGGAGTGTCCCTTCTTAAGATCATGAGACCTCTCATTGTATTTATAGGGTTTGTTGCTGTCGGAGCATTCTTTTTCCAAGATGAAGCAATGCCTCGTATCAACGTAAAATCAAGATCGCTACTTATATCCATAAAGCAAAAATCGCCCGAACTTGAGATTCCGGAAGGGTCGTTTTATAGTGGCATAAGCAATTATAGCTTGTTCGTTAAGAAAAAAAATCCTGAGACAAAAGTTTTATATGATGTAATGATCTATAACACGTCCGAAGGGTTCGACAACATGGCTGTATATGTTTGTGATTCTGCACAGATGAGAACATCATCGACCAAAGACTTCCTTGTTCTCAATT
This sequence comes from Dysgonomonas sp. ZJ709, assembly GCF_011039195.1. Taxonomy (NCBI): domain Bacteria; kingdom Pseudomonadati; phylum Bacteroidota; class Bacteroidia; order Bacteroidales; family Dysgonomonadaceae; genus Dysgonomonas; species Dysgonomonas sp. ZJ709. The sequence continues at coordinate 207,689 of NZ_JAAKEM010000004.1, read as the reverse complement.
TATATGACGGACAGCAATTTTCTAATTTCCAACAGCCCGGAATGGATAGAAATAAAGCGAGAGATAATAAGTTCAGACCATATCTCCGTGAAAATTTCAAAAAGAAAGAAGTTATTATCCTCTTCAATACCGATTTCAACCGTATGGAGGAATCGGCTTTGGAGGGCACCCAGATATCTAAAAACATTGCACAGCTAAGCCACTCTATCGATTCGATGAGCACACAGCTAGACAGCCTGAATGTTATAGATAGAAAGACTATGACAGAGCAAATTTATCTGTCTTATAGACAAAACCAAATACCACCGACTGCAAATACGGACGTAGTTGGGCAGCCGATAGAAGAAAAGAAAGAAGAAACAACGGATAAAATAAACTTCGATTCTCTATTAAGTACTTATAAAGACGTCGATATGATTCGTTTTACAAGTACCGCAGCGAGCGAAGCCGAAAATACCAAAAATACATACCTATTTCAATCGATGGCAAAGATTGATTTGCAAAAGAAAATAAGATACCATCAGATAGAATGGCATCAAAAGTTCACCCTTTCGTTTGCCTGCCTCGTCTTTTTCTTTATTGGGGCACCACTTGGGGCTATTATCAGAAAAGGAGGGCTAGGAATGCCGGTAGTGGTCTCTGTTCTACTATTTATTTTTTACTACATCATCAACAACATAGGCTACAAAATGGCAAGGGATGGTGTGTGGGAAGTATGGCAAGGTATTTGGCTCAGTTCGTTTGTTTTATTCCCATTAGGAGTATTCCTGACCTATAAGGCGATGAACGATTCTGCATTGTTTAACACAGAAGCCTATGGTAAATTTATACGTGCAGCACTTCGTATAAAACCAAAAGTAGAGACTAATGCCGAAAACGAAATAGATGTTAGCAAGATCCCTGATTTGTCGGAATTGAATACAGATCCCGAAATACTTGAGAATCTAAAATCACTTGACGAATCAAGACTAAAAGATATAGCCAAAAATCACCAACAGTATGGCTACGATCAGAATACACTAGAGGCTGTATTGAGTATACTGAAAGAACGAGGTGCCAAATTCTTTGATATCAAAACGAAGAATCTGGATTACAATGATGCCATAGAAAAATTAAATTATTTTCTAAAAAGCTCTCTGATTACCCTTCTTCTGTATATATCCGAAATAATTCTATCGATAGTTGTGGTCATAACAGGATGGGATATTATTGAATGGACTGCTATAATTCTATCAGTAGCGTATTTCATATTCTATATTAAATCATTAATTCATTACTTCGACTATTATAGAGCTATCGACAGGAAAGTAAAGAAAAGTCAGCCCGGTATCTTGGTTATAGCATATCTCTTTTACCCTGTAGGATATTTTTTATTGAAAAAAGGAATGAAAGAGGATATAAATAGCATAAAATGGTGATACCTTTAAGGTAAAATATAAATAATAATTAATCATGGATAAAATAAAACTGGATACAATCGAAGAAGCCATAGACGCTATAAGAAATGGTGAATTTGTAGTTGTAGTAGATGATGAAGATCGTGAGAATGAAGGCGATCTTATCATTGCAGCAGAAGCTATCACGCCTGAGAAAGTAAACTTTATGGAAACGCATGCCAGAGGTCTTATCTGCGCTCCTCTTACAGGAGAGCGCTGCGACGAACTAGACCTACCAATGATGGTAACAAGCAATACATCGACACATGCCACTCCATTCACGGTATCGATAGATTTACTTATCAATGGCTGCACAACAGGTATATCAGCATACGACAGAGCGCAGACTATTCTCGCTTTAGCCAAATCCGAAACCAAACCCGAAGATTTTGGTCGTCCGGGACATATATTCCCTCTTCGTGCTCGTGAAAAAGGTGTATTAAGCCGTGTTGGTCATACCGAAGCAGCAGTCGACCTGGCTCGTTTGGCTGGATTATATCCGGCAGGCGCACTTATCGAGATAAAAAAAGAAGATGGAGAAATGGCTCGCTTACCCGATTTGAAAAAATTCGCAGACGAATTTAACCTGAAGCTTATCTCTGTTGCAGATCTAATAAAATATAGACTTGAAAGAGAATCGATTATAGAAAAAGGGACGGAAGTAGACATGCCAACCGAACACGGGCATTTTCATCTGATTCCTTTCAAACAAAAATCGAACGGACTAGAACATATAGCCTTGATAAAAGGAACTTGGGAGAAAGATGAGCCGATATTGGTACGTGTTCATTCATCGTGTATGACTGGTGATATATTTGCTTCGAAGCGTTGCGAATGCGGCGACCAACTGCACAAATCGATGGAGATGGTACAAAAGGCCGGAAAAGGAGTTATAGTTTATCTCAACCAAGAAGGAAGAGGCATTGGCCTAATGGCTAAAATGCAGGCATATAAACTGCAAGAAGAAGGCTATGATACTGTGGATGCAAATCTACATCTCGGATTCAATGCCGACGAGCGCGACTACGGTGTTGGAGCGGCTATCCTTCGCGAAATAGGCGTTCGTAAAATGAGATTACTGACAAACAATCCGATAAAGCGTAAAGGGCTGGAATCTTTCAACTTGGAAGTTGTGGAGAATGTCCCAATCGAAATAGTACCCAATAAATATAATTCTTTCTACATGAAAACAAAGAAAGAACGTATGGGACATGATTTGCACAATATAGACTGAATAAATATATAGATTAACAATAATAATCACTGGAAATGACACAAGTTTCAACCCGTATAGCGAGCCTGGCAATCTCTGAGACGTTAGCGATGTCTCAAAAAAGCAACGAATTAAAAGCACAAGGCATCAATGTGATCAACCTTAGTGTAGGTGAACCCGATTTCAACACCCCCGATCATATTAAGAGTGCTGCAAAGAAGGCTATCGACGATAATTTTTCGATTTACTCACCTGTTCCCGGATATCTTTCATTGCGCCAAGCAGTATGCAAGAAGCTGGAAACAGAAAACGGACTCAGCTTTAAACCTGAACAAATAATTTGTTCGAACGGTGCGAAACAAGCAGTTTGCAATGCCGTACTAAGTGTTGTGAATCCGGACGACGAAGTTATTATTCCTGCTCCATGTTGGGTGAGCTACATCGAAATGGTGAAACTAGCCGAAGGTAAAAGTATTGTTATTAAAACAGGAATAGAACAGGATTTTAAAATAACTCCGGCTCAACTGGAAGCTGCAATCACGCCTAAAACAAGAGCTATTATAATATGCTCACCATCTAACCCGACAGGAAGTATTTATTCTAAAACAGAGTTAGAGGGTCTGGCAAATATATTGGCAAAACATCCGAATATTATAATCATCTCTGATGAAATATACGAACATATAAGCTATATAGGCAAACACGAAAGTATTGCCCAGTTTGAGAATGTAAGAGATCGTGTAGTGATCATCAACGGTGTATCTAAAGCATATGCTATGACGGGATGGAGACTTGGCTGGATGGCTGCTCCACAATGGATAGCTTCGGCTTGTAACAAGCTGCAAGGTCAATACACATCGGGAGCATCGTCTATCGCTCAGAAAGCAGCAGAGGCAGCCTATCTTGGCGACCAAACATGTGTAGAAGATATGCGTCTGGCATTCATGCGCCGTCGCGACCTGATCGTTAAACTAGCGTCAGAAATAGAAGGCTTCAAAGTAAACAACCCTCAAGGCGCATTCTACTTATTCCCCGAATGCAGCTACTACTTCGGTAAATCATATAACGGAAAGGTAATTAATACTTCTGCCGACTTAGCTATGTTTTTACTCGAAGAAGGACATGTAGCATCAGTTGGTGGCTTGGCTTTCGAAGCACCGAACTATATTCGTTTCTCGTACGCTACTTCCGACGAGAATATCATCGAAGCAATGAGACGTGTGAAAGAAACGTTGGTAAAATTGAAATAAGCCGAATCATTAGCCCTATTTATAAAGAAAGCCGCTTAGTTAGTTCTAAGCGGCTTTCTTCTTGATATATCGTATATTACTTCTTCACACCATTTCTCTCCAATAAAGCATCGATAGTAGGCTCTTGCCCTCTGAATTTGACATACAAACTCATCGGATCGGCAGTATTACCTTTTTGCAATATATTCTCCTGAAAGGATCGAGCGGTTTCTTTATTAAAGATACCTGTTTCTTTAAACAAGGCGAAAGCATCGGCATCCAATACCTCTGCCCATTTATAGCCATAATATCCGGCAGCATAACCACCCGAAAATATATGACCGAACGAAGTAGACATACAAGCACCGTCTACGGTAGGCAATAAAGCTGTTTTGTCCATTGCATTACGTTCAAAAGCTATTACATCACCTGTGTAAGGTTGATTAAGCGTATGCCAAGCCATATCTAAAAATCCGAATGATAATTGGCGGTAGCACCCGTAGCCGGCATTATAATTAGCTGCATCTACAAGTTTTTGAACTAAATCGGCAGGAATCTTCTCTCCTGTTTTATAATGAATAGCAAAACCATCTAGATATTCTTTCTCGGTTAACCAGTTCTCCATTATTTGCGATGGTAATTCTACAAAATCATGCTCGACATTAGTACCCGAAAGTGTTTCGTAAGTACATTCTGTCAACATTCCATGTAGTGCATGACCAAATTCATGAAGGAAAGTTTCTACCTCATCGAAAGTAAGAAGTGCCGGTTCTGTTTCAGTAGGGCGGGTAAAGTTCATCACAATAGACACATGCGGACGAGAATCTTTTCCATCTTTCTCTTTGTACTGACCTTTAAACTCGGTCATCCATGCACCTTGTCTTTTACCTTCGCGCGGATGAAAATCGGTAAATAAGACAGCAACAAAATTTCCTTTATCGTCTACTACATCGAAAGCCTCAACTTCTGAATGATAAACCGGTATTTGAGTATTTTTCTTAAAAGTTATTCCATACAAGCTGGTAGCAAGTCCAAATACGCCTTTCTTTACATTCTCCAATTCGAAGTAAGGACGTACCATTTCATCGTTTACACTGTATTTTGTATCTTGTAGTTTTTCAGAATAGTATGACCAGTCCCAAGGTTGAAAGTCAATTGCTTTTCCTTCGAATCCTACCGCATAGCCTTCCACTTGTTTCACATCGCTATGAGCAGCAGTAGCATACGCATCGTAAAGCTTATTCAACAAATCAAAAACATGCTCTTTGTCTTTCGCCATTTTGTCGCGTAATACAAATGTTGCATAGTCCGGATAGCCTAGCAAATTTGCAATCTGCATACGGGTTTTAGCGATTTCTTTTACATTTTCCTGATTATCGAATTCTCCGCCTGATACGCATTTAGTTGCGTAAGCCATATATAATTTTTGACGAAGATCGCGACGCGAAGAATACTTCATAAATGCAATATAGCTTGGTGCAGATAGGTCGAACATCCAACCCTCTTTATCCTTCGATTTCGCCTTAACCACAGCTGCATCTTTAACACTTTGCGGCAATCCTGCCAAATCAGCTTCGTCTGTGATTATCATTTCAAATTTATTAGACTCTTTAAGAGCATTTTGCCCGAAGTCTAAAGTCAACTGGTTCAATCTGGACGAAAGTTCTTTGTATGTATCTCTGTCTTTGCCTGTCAAGGTTGCTCCCCTACTTTCAAAACCCTGATAGATCTTCTCTACCAATCGGATTTGTTCAGGATTGAGACCAGAATCTAAACGTTTATCATAAACAACTTTTATTTTTTGGAATAAGCCTTCATTCAGATTTACGTCGTTACTGTGAGCTGATAGTTTAGGCTGAATACGCTGTGCTATTTCAAGCATCTCGTCGTCGCTCTCAGCACTAAGCATATTGAAAAAGACTGATGCTACACGAGTCAGAAGGTCGCCTGATTTTTCAAAAGGCAGAATTGTATTTTCGAATGTTGGATCCGCTTTGATCATTACAATCTTATCGATCTCGGCAGCGTGGTCTTTTATACCTTTATCCACAGCCGGCTCGTAATGAGCATTCTTTATTTTATCGAAAGGAGGTGTTCCATGAGGCGTTTTATATGCCGAAAAGAACGGATTTTGTGCTTGCATTGTTGTTATTACTGTTATAAATAATAGAATGGAAAAAAATCTTTTTTTCATACAATATTTAGATTTTAATTTATGTAACTATATTATTTCCATTGGGTTATTTCTTCTACCGAAAAGCGGATAGAATTTTTGCTTTCTTCGGCGGCTTTACCTATCGATAAAAGTAAAACCGGGATATAACGTTTTGTATCTAAGCCCAGGGCTTCTGTCAACTCTCTCTTCTTATATCCTCCGATAGGGTTCGTATCATAACCATATCCTTTGGCCGAAAGCATCAGTTGCATTGATACAAATCCACAATCAATCAATAATGAATTCTTTATAGACTCGTCTGTTATGCCTGCCCTATAATTAGTCATCATACCCATCATCTGGTCTTTATACTCTTCCGTCATTAGATTTTTCTCTACATTGGCAGTCAGAATCTCATCTGCATAAGAGAAATTATGCATATCTCCGAATACTGCAATTATAGCAGAAGCTGTTGCAGCTTGCTCCTGATTAAAAAGCATATATGGCTTTATTAGTTCCTTGCCCGCAGGCGAATCGATGACAACAAAACGCCAAGGTTGAAGATTAAACGACGAAGGAGCAGTCATAGCATCCTGCAAAATGCTATACATTTCCTCCCTCTTAATCTTAACCGAAGTATCATACTTTCTGATAGATGTACGCTTCTCCATCACACTATTAGCTGGATTGGCTACTTTCTTTATTTTCATATTAATAATATTGAATTATTGTAAAAAACAAAGATAAGAAAGTAATCTAAATAATTATGTCACTTATAAAATTAGAAAAGGGTGTATCATTAGTAAAAATACATTGTAAAAGTATTACACCTTTTTGTCATTCCGAACGGAGTGAAGAATCCTGACTCTTCATTGAGAGATCCTTCTCTCCATTCAGGATGACAGAATCATACAAAAAGTTGCTTGTGACATACCCTCTTGTAGCATCTATCTGCATTATCAAACGATTAATGCCATGTAGGTATTTCTAAATCGTCTTTACTTGGCAATTTAGGGAATTTCGCATGTGGTTCTGACTGATACCAGAAAGATACTGACGAGATATCCGATTTCTGATTATTATATCTGAAATCGTGCCTCCATCCCAAATCCTGAATAGTTACCTTCAAGTCTTTATCGAAACGTATCGGATCGAGTATGTGCCAACGATACAAACCGAATGCTGTAACTGCATTATATAAACCATCGGGGCGTATTACCTGATGCATCCCTGCATAAGGTGTTGTAAATTCTTGATACTGGCGGGTCTTTCTATTTTCGAAATTGTACGATCCGCAGAAATAATCTTCTGCGCCTGTTCCACAGATAGTAGGATACTCTTTATCACCATCCATATAAAACTTGATTTCACCTTCGCCCCACCAACAATTGTCATTCACACGCCATGCCATATAAGTGCCTACATAGTGTCCTTTTCCTTTTATTCCATCTACGAGAGTATGTAACGAGCCTTGTGTGGGGTTAGAACGTCTGAACTGAGCATGAAAATATCCTTCGTCTTCAGGCACATCTGTTAATGTATAATTTATTTGATAGTAAAGACGCATTTCTTCTTTATGGTTTATGTTCTCCAATGTTATGCGGGCTTTTTTTCTGAATGGCATTTTCCAGTAGCAATTAAAAGCGCTGCCCGGATTGACACATATCGCCAAAGATGATAATTGTGCATACTGATTGTAAGCACTTGCGAAAAAATCACCTATAGGACATTCAACCGAAGGTTCTTTTTCGTCGTCCCAATAGATACGTAGAATAGAAAAGCGCCAATTACCCGTAGGAGTCATCCACATTTGTTGGATAGCACCCGAGCCTTCAATCTCTGCAATAGTCATAGTTTCACCCGGATTGACGATGATAAAGGGATTAACTTTCCATCCTATGCCCAAATCTTGTGCTGCTGCCCACGAGTTAGCCTTATTCCTTTCGTCTTTATCCTTTACAGGATCGGCCATCCCTCCCTTACCTTTTTCGCCTGTGAAATTTTCAGGACTGATAGACCTTGTCTTCGCATCCGACAGACGGGAAAGGGTTCCCATATTCATATCCAAACCATTGAAAGGATGATTTTGCGCATGCAGTGATAGTACGCAAAAAACAATCAGAATTGTTAAAAAGATTTTTTTCATAATATATATATTTAAGTTAACATGCTCGAACCCATCAAATAAACGAAATATAATCACAAGCAGATGAGCCTTTTATTTATTATTCGCAGCATGCATAAAACAGCCAAGCTCATTAAGTGTTATAAAATATTGAATAAAAGCTATAATATCCGTACTTTTACATTAATTATTATACTTTTTTTAGTATTTAGGCGTTATAATTAAGAACAATAAATAATTAAAGCTACACTAACCCATACAGTGATAGCTTTATCTTTGTGTTCAAAAGTAATAAATTAGGTTTAAGATTTAGATTCACTATGATTGATTATATAAAAGGAGAAGTTGCGGAGCTAACGCCTGCATCTGTGAGTTTGGAGGCATACGGTATTGGTTATTTCATCAACATATCTCTCAATACATATACCTGCCTTTCGGGCAAAAAAAATGCAAAACTGTACATTCATGAGGCTATCAGAGAAGATGCCTATCAACTGTTCGGTTTCTTTGAGAAGCATGAACGCGAATTATTTACCCTCCTAATCAGTGTATCGGGTATAGGGGCAAGCACCGCACGGATGATTTTGTCGTCAATGAATCCACAAGAACTTACCTCAGTAATAGCATCGGGTAATGCCGATATGCTGAAAATGGTAAAAGGAATCGGGATGAAAACGGCTCAACGTGTAATTATTGATTTGAAAGACAAAATAAAAACAACCGGAACAGACCAAGTTGCCATGTATGCAGCTTCGAGCCCGGTAAGCGAAGAAGCCATCGCAGCTCTGGTTATGCTAGGTTTTTCACAACAGGCATCTCAAAAGGTTGTGGTTAAGATATTAAAAGATAAATCAGATAGTAGTGTAGAACAAGTTATCAAGCTGGCATTAAAAATGCTATAATCACCGTTTATTGGGTTGAAAAGGTACATTAAATATTTACTTATAATTACGCTCTCAATAAGCTCTATTAGTTTGCTCTCCGGCATTTCCGGCAGGGTGGATACTTCTTTATTGCTATCCGAAGAACCTTTCGCCATCCCATCAAACGATACTGCACCACGATTCCCTGTAAAAAAAACTCAGATATCTACGTACGACGATCTCAATAATAAGTCTCCTATCGATCTCAAAGATCCATCGAATGTGCAAACTCGCGTCGATTACGATATAGATTCAAAATATTACATTATCCGCACCAAAGTAGGGGATCAAATTATATCGACTCCTTTTTCGTTAAGTGCCGACGAATATATGAATCATAGCTTGAAACAGTCTATGGCAGATTATTTCAGAAGGAAGAATGCGCTTAGCGAAGACGGTAAAAGCGTTGATGATGGAGAATTTTCATTAAAAGACATAAAAATAAATATTGGTCCTGCTGAAAGATTATTCGGTCCGGGAGGAGTAAAGATAAAGACGCAAGGCTATGTAGAAACATCGATGGGCTTTAGGCATACTTACAATGATAATCCTACATTAGCTGAGCGAAACAGAAGTAGAACTGCCTTCGATTTCAAAGAAGATATACAGATGAATGTATCGGCATCTGTAGGTGAAAAAGTAAATTTCGGCATGAACTACGATACAAAGTCTATGTTTGATTTCGACTCTAAAAGAATAAAGCTTGGTTACGATGGTAAAGAGGATGAAATAATAAAACACATCGAAGCAGGGAATGTAAGCATGGCCACAACGAACTCCCTTATTGGAGGCAACACTGCATTATTCGGGATACAAACAGAACTTCAGTTTGGAAAGTTACGCGTGAACACACTTGTTTCTCAACAAGAATCACAATCAAAATCGATCAGTGCAAACGGTGGTGTACAAACAAATAGTTTTGAGTTTAATGTAGACCAGTACGATGAAAGCCGCCATTTCTTTTTAGCACATTATTTCCGGGATAACTATGATAAAGCGATGAGCAAGATTCCTTTTGTGTTATCGCCGGTAACAATTACACATCTCGAAGTTTGGGTTACCAACAAGCGAAGTGATTTCACTCAAGCCCGTAACATCGTTGGTTTTGCTGATATTGCTGAACACAAAGTAATAAAAAATCCTACAAGATGGACTCCAACAATCGGAGCACCTGACGTACCTGATAATGGAGCTAATAATCTATACTCAACCGTTACCACTGCCCCCTATTCGGCAGCACGTAATATTAGTCAAGTTAATGCCATATTCAACGGATTCATAGAAAGTGGATTAGATTATGAACAAGTAGAAAGTGCACGACTCTTAAACGAATCTGAATACACATTTAATCCCCAATTAGGATATGTCTCTTTATCATCGGCATTGCAACCGGACGAAGTTCTGGCTGTAGCCTTCGAGTACAAAATGAACGGTAATGTTTATCAGGTAGGAGAATTTGCAACAGATATAGTAGACCGGTACGATGCCAGTAACCCGCGATCTGGGGCACTATTCCTTAAGTTATTGAAGCCTGTAGGATTTGGACCACAGACTTATACATGGGATCTGATGATGAAAAACGTCTATAGCATCGGAGCAACCAACATCCAAAAGGATAAATTCAGAATGAACATATCGTATCAATCCGATTCGATAGGAACATTTATCAATTATTTACCGGAAGGCGATATTCGGAATCAATTATTGTTGAGAGTCATGAATCTGGATAGGCTCGATGTTCGAGACAACCGCAACCCAGATGGAATTTTCGACTATATAGACGGATTCACCATACGATCGGAAAACGGACGAATATATTTCCCTGTTGTTGAACCATTTGGTTCACATTTAAGAAAAGAAATAAATAACCCTGCAATTGCCGACAGATATGTTTACCAAGAATTATATGACTCGACGAAAACGATAGCTCAACAGATTGCTGAAAAAAACAAGTTCAAAATATCCGGTTCTTACAGAGGTTCCGCATCTAATTCAGATATAAACCTGAATGCAACAAATGTACCGCAAGGCTCAGTCAAGGTTACTGCCGGTACTGTTACGCTAACGGAGGGGGTCGATTATATCGTAGATTACATGTCGGGGATAGTAACTATCATCAATCAGAATATATTAGATACAAATACACCAATACAGATTTCACTCGAAGACCGTACATTCAGCATGGAGCGAAAAACACTCTTGGGTCTGAACTTAAGCTACGACATATCTAAAAATTTCAATGTAGGTGGTACTATTATGCACCTTTCGGAAAGGCCATTAACAATGAAAACGGAACTCGGCAATGAATCGGTCAAAAATACATTATGGGGACTAAATACATCTTATAGAACTGAATCGCAATGGCTGACTAATCTTGTAGACAAACTACCGTTCGTTAATGCAACCCAGCCTTCTCAGATAACATTTAATGGCGAATTTGCACAAATGATCGCAGGGCATTACGAAAATAGAGATCTCGGAGCGCACTCCTATCTCGATGATTTCGAAACATCTGAATCCAGAATAGATATCAAAAGCCCCTTTGGATGGACATTGGCATCGACCCCTGCCGACAAATCAGGAGACGCGCTATTCCCCGAAGCTTTGCTCAACGATGATGTCCGATATGGCATGAATAGAGCCATGATGTCTTGGTATATGATTGATGGTATATTTACACGTAGAAACTCGTCACTTACACCTCTGCATATCAAAAATGATAAAGATCAACTATCTGATCATTTTGTACGCGAAATATATCTAAGCGAAATATACCCAAACAGAGACGTACCATTTAACGAGGCTGCAACAATTCCGACGCTAAATCTATCTTATTACCCGAATGAAAGGGGGCAATATAACTTAGACGCAACAAATATAAATTCGGATGGAAATTTATTAAATCCGAAAAAACGTTGGGCAGGTATTACTCGTAAAATGGATGTTCGGGATTTTGAGTCAGCTAATATCGAATATATCGAATTTTGGTTGATGGACCCTTTTGTATATAACGATACAGCAGCCGTAAAAAACAATGGAGGTGATTTATATATAAACTTGGGTGAAATATCGGAAGACGTTCTAAAAGATGGTAAAAAGTTCTACGAAAATGGTCTGCCTATCAATGACGATCCTACGGCATATACAACCACAGCATGGGGTAAAGTGCCAACTCGGCAATCTACCGTTTACGCTTTTGATGACAGCGCAGGTGACAGCGGACGTAAAAAACAAGACGTCGGATTGAACGGATTAAGTGCAGAAGAAGAAACAACATTCGGAGCTTATCGCGATTATCTGGAAGCCTTGAGAAGTAAACTTTCACCTTCGGCATTGGAAGCAATGCAAAATGATCAATTTTCACCTCTAAACAGCCCATCGAAGGATAAGTATCATTTCTACCGTAGTTCTGATTACGATCGGGATGAAGTAAGTATCATCGACCGATATAAATTTTATAACGGAACAGAAGGAAACTCCCCTACTACAAGCGGATCGGATGAGAGTTTTGCCACATCGGCACGTGTATTACCCGATGTGGAAGATATCGATCAGGATAACACCATGAATGGAAATGAAACCTATTTTCAATACAAGCTCCGATTGACACCCGATTCGATGAGAGTGGGAAATAACCATATCATAAATACCCGTGAAGTCACAGTACCTCTTCGCAACGGCACACCGGGCACTGTAACCTGGTATCAATTTAAAGTTCCTGTTCGACAATACGATAAGAAAATAGGAAATATACCAGACTTCCGAAGCATCCGTTTTATGCGTATGTTCTTAACAGATTTCGATCAGACAACGTTCCTTCGCTTCGGAACATTTCAACTTGTTCGCGGTGATTGGCGCATTTATGAACAAACATTGAATAGAAACGATATGCCCGAAGGTAGTGGTGCAATAGTTATTTCTACTGTCAATATCGAAGAAAACTCCGACAGGAAACCTGTTAGTTATGTTTTGCCTCCGGGACTTACACGCGAACTCGATCCCGACCAAACACAATTGACCAGAGAAAACGAACAGGCACTATCCCTTCAGATTTTAGATTTGGAATCAGGCGATGCTCGCGCTGTATATAAAAAAGCATCATACGACTTCAGACGCCATAAAAGATTACAATTATTTACTCACGCCGAAGCTCTCGTTGGAGATAATACGCTCGCCTATGGCGAATTGACCGTATTTATTCGTTTAGGTACCGACTACAAGAATAATTACTACGAGTATGAGATACCACTGACAATAACCCCTCCCGGTCTCTATCGATCGAATAGCATAACAGACCAATATGCTGTTTGGCCTCAAGATAATATGTTCGATTTCAAACTGGATATACTTAAAGATTTAAAGCTGAAACGAAATAAAGAAAAACGAAAAGAAGGATCAAACATTTCATTCACAAAAGTTTACTCGGATTACGATCCGGACAAACCTAACAATAGAGTCAGCATTATAGGTAATCCCTCTCTGTCGGATGTACAAATTATAATGATTGGTGTACGTAACAATTCACGTCTCAATAAATCGGGAGAAGTATGGGTCAATGAGCTCCGGCTAACGGACTTCAATGAAGAAGGCGGATGGGCAGCCCAAGGAAATCTCAATATAGCACTTTCCGATTTAGGAACGATTAATCTCTCGGGAAGAAAAGAGACTGTCGGCTTTGGAGCATTAGATCAAAGTTTAATGGAAAGGCGACTCGACGATTATTACATGTACGATGTAACAGCCAATGTAGAACTAGGCAGATTCTTACCTGAAAAAGCGAAGGTGAGCATACCCTTTTATTATGCTTATTCTAATCAGACTACAACCCCGAAATATGATCCGTTCGATCAGGACGTAACATTGAAAGAGTCGCTAAGCATAGTTGATAGCAAGATAGAAAAAGACTCCATAAAAAGTTTGTCTCAAGAGAAAACAACAACCCGAAGCGTCAGCCTGAATAATATCAGAGTAAATATACAGAGCAAGACTCCCATGCCATACGACCCTGCAAACTTTAGTCTGGGATACACCTTCAATCAAACGGAGTTTAAGAACCCTACTACAGTTTATGATGTGAGTAAGAATTATAAAGCAACGTTTGCTTATTCATACTCTCCTCTGATGAAAACTTGGGAACCGTTCAAAAATTCGAAAAGTAAATCTGGATCTGCCAAGTTTGCAAAATCGATTGGATTCAATTATCTGCCGAGCAATATTGCCTTCAATTCTAATATGACACGCTACTATACCGAAACACTTTTACGTGATGTCGACAACTATACTATAGGCGAAAATGCAAATCAGAACCAGTTTCTGGCGTGGAGTCAATCCTTCTACTGGGATCGGGATTTCAACATCAATTGGGATCTTACCCGTAATCTTAAGGTAGCATTCCAATCGGGAACCAGAGCCGAAATAGAAGAACCATATTTACAGGTAAATAAAAGGCTCAACAGAGACGATTACGATATATGGAAAGACTCTGTTATGCAGAGTATAAGAGACCTCGGAAACCCTCTGTCATATAAACAAATAGCGAGAGTTACCTATCAGCTTCCATTCCGAAATATACCTGCTATGGATTGGGTTACAACCAATCTGACATATACAAGTGCATATCAATGGGATCGTGGAGCAGATATAGATAGTGTAGAGATAGGAAATACGATTAATAATAATATAACTATTGATATCAACAATCGGTTCAACTTGGTAAGTTTATACAACAAATCGGGATTTTTGAAGAGAGTAAATGAGCGATTTGATAGTAGAAGGAGAGCCCAATCTCCCAGCCAGCAACGGCGAGAACAAAATAAAGAAGCCCAAAGGCGACGATTCACCCAAGAGGTAACACTAAGAACCGATACGACTATTACTATTACCCACGGGTTAGGGACAAAAAATATTGAACTAGTAGCCAAAAAAGACGGTCGTCCTTATAATATCAAATTCAAGAAGATTGATGAAAATTCGATACGAATAAATAATAAAGATTCGGCAACTGTCCAGATTAATATTGTAAATAAAATAAAAGAACCGGGAGAGGGAATTTGGAAAGATGTTGCTGAATATTCTGCACGGGGTCTGATGTCGTTCCGTTCTATAGGTATTAACTATTCGAGACGCAAAGAAACATTTATATCCGGCTATAGTCCTCATGTGGGCGATGCTTTTGGTCAGAAAAATACAGAATATGGATTAGCTCCCGGTCTAGGTTTCGCATTTGGTTTTGAAGGTGGAGACGATTTCATTAAAAAATCTTTAGATCGCGAATGGCTCGTAATAAATAGCGACAATATTCTTCCTGCGGTTTACAACAATTCGAACAAACTGGAAATAAGAGCTCAACTTGAGCCATTTAAAGGCATGAAAATTGAACTGAATGCTAATCGTGAAAATAACGAGCGTTCGGAAATACTGTATATGTTCGAAGGTTCGCCACGCACGCTGGGTGGCAGCTTTTCGATGACAACAATCGGGCTTTCGACTACATTGAGAAACAGTAGTGCTAAAAACGGCTATCAATCAGATGCTTTCGACAGATTTTTGACAAACAGAACTATTATAAGAAACAGATTAGAATCAAAATATGACGGCTTACCCTATCCTACCGGAGGCTTTATGACCGACAAACCCGGATTTATAGGAGAAAAATACTCAGCAGAAAATAATCTTGTTAATATTAATTCGGGTGATGTGCTTATCCCTGCATTTCTTGCAGCATATACAGGCCAGAATGCAAATAGTGTTACACTATCTGCATTTCCATCATTGTTATCCATGTTGCCAAACTGGACGATATCGTATGACGGGCTATCTGAAATACCTGCCATTAAAGAAAAATTCAGATCGATACGCTTCAATCATTCATATTCATGTTTCTATCAGGTAGGCAGCTTCAACTCTTTTGCTACATGGCAACAAGTAGATGACGATTTAGGCTTTATTCGTGATGTATTAACAGGAAATCCCGTACCTTCGTCGCCCTATAATATTGCGTCGGTAGGAATATCCGAAATATTCAATCCTCTCTTTGGTGTAGAAGGGATATTGAATAATAATATGTCTATCAATTCTCAATTTAATAACATGCGGACTCTCAACCTGAATATGGCATCATACCAAATAATAGAATCAATCCAGAAGGAGATCGTTGTGGGCTTTGGCTATCGCATCGACGAATTTAACCGTGTTATAGGGCTTACGTCTAAAAGTTCAAAAGATTTCAACAACGATCTTAACATAAAAGCGGACGTATCGCACAAAACCAGCCAAGCTCTGATAAGAAACATCCAAGAGCAATTTACTCAAGCCACCAGCGGTACCACAACAGTCACACTAAAGCTATCGGCAGACTACACATTGAGCCGTTCACTGACTCTAAGAGCGTTTTTTGATAGAATAATGAATAATCCTCTTATTTCTTCTACAGGATATCCGACAACAAATACTAACTTTGGCATTAGTCTTAAGTTTACTCTAATACAATAAAAAAATCTTAATATACTTGCGTAAGAATAATTATTATTTTAAGTTTATTTTCTCAAATGTTAAACAAAAATCCACATTCAATTGTTAAATATCTAATTACTGTAATGAGAGGTATATCCATCTCATCGGTAGTAGGTTATAAAGGCTATTAAAAAATGAAGAAATCAACAATATGGATACTTGCAATTATAATGGCTATTGCGTTCTTCGGTTTATTATACTTACAGATTACGTATCTCCGCACATCGGTTAGACTGAGGAGTGATCAATTTGATGAAGCAATAAACAGAAGCTTGTACCAGATATCGAGAAATCTGGAACTTGATCAAACAAAGAAATATCTCGATGAAGCGTTCCTTGAAAAGCAAAAAAATCAGTCGGCTTACAACAGATCTCTATCTCGGAGTAACCAGTTGGAAGAAGAAATTGTAACTTATAATCAGAAGGTAAACGGAAAAGTGACTGCCCCTGATGGTATGGAATTGCAAGTAGAATACAATCTATCGCAAACCATACAAACCAAACCGACTAAACCTGTATTTCAATCGCCAAACAAAAGCGGAACAAATGCTATATCCAAAACGTTTGTTGATATGCAGGAAGAGCAGAAGAAAAGATATCTCAACGAGAGGGAGAACTTAAATGATGTTATCAACAAAATATTGAATACATCAAGCAATGTTCCCATCGAAGAGAGGATCAATTTCAAAACACTCGAAAACAATATAAGAAACGAAATAAAGCATAATGGCATAGAGTTGCCATTTCAATATGAAATAGTAGATAAGAACGATAAACCTATTTATAGGCAGGCACGATTCTCGGATCAGGATAAGAATGCGGTATATACACAAGTTCTATTTCCAAACGATTCGCCGGATAAGCTAACCTATCTTAAGGTCTATTTCCCGACCAAGGGAGACTACCTCTTTAGCGAGGTTTCATTCCTGGTACCAGCACTTTTATTTACCTTCATATTACTTGTTACATTTATAATTATTATCTTTATCACCTTCCGTCAGAAGCGCTTATCTGAAATGAAGAACGATTTCATGAATAATATGACTCATGAGTTAAAGACTCCGGTGTCGACGATATCGCTCGCTGCGCAAATGCTAAAAGACGGATCGATAACCAAATCGCCTGAGGTTTTTAAACATATATCGGGTGTGATAAATGATGAGACCGAACGGCTGAGCTTCCAAGTGGAAAAGGTGCTTCAAATGTCTCTTTTTGAGAAACAAAAAGCAACTTTAAAACTTAAAGAACTAGATGCTAACGATATCGTAGTAACCGTAGCGAATACATTTCAGTTAAAAGTGGAAAAATTCGGTGGAAATCTCGATATTGATCTACAAGCTACCGAGTCGGCAATATATGCAGACAAGATGCATTTTACAAACGTTCTATTCAATCTACTCGACAATGCAGTAAAATACAGGAGGGAGGATCAGCCATTAGAGCTAATGATAAGAACATGGAACAGCAATAATAAACTATTAATATCCGTAGAAGACAACGGAATAGGAATAAAAAAAGAATATGTAAAAAAGATTTTCGATCGCTTCTATCGTGTATCAACCGGTAATCGCCACGATGTAAAAGGCTTTGGGCTAGGGTTGGCATATGTTAAGAAAATAATCGAAGAACATAAAGGCTCTATAAAAGCAGAAAGTGATTTAAATAAAGGAACTAAATTTATAATAAACTTACCTACTATAAAAGAAAAATGACTAATTAATTACTGATTTAAAAAAACGCAAATAAAGAGATGTTATGGAAGAAAAATTGAAATTATTTTTATGTGAAGACGACGAAAATCTTGGTATGTTGCTAAGAGAATATCTTCAAGCAAAAGGATATGATACTGATCTATTCATTGATGGCGAAGTCGGATATAAAGGATTTGTAAAAGAAAAATATGATCTGTGTATCTTAGATGTAATGATGCCTAAAAAAGACGGTATTACCTTAGTTAAAGAAATCAGAGCTATAAATACAGAGATTCCTATTATATTTTTGACTGCCAAGAATATGAAAGACGATATCTTAGAAGGATTCAAAGCAGGTGCTGATGATTATATAACAAAACCATTCAGCATGGAAGAGCTTGTTCTTCGTATCGAGGCTATTTTCCGTCGCGTAAAAGGAAAAAGAACTAAGGAACAACAAGTGTATCAGTTTAGCAATATGCAGTTCGATACTCAAAAACAAATTTTGACTATCAACGGCGAAAGCACTAAATTGACGACTAAAGAAGCTGAACTTCTTGGACTCTTATGTGCTCATGCTAACGATATATTGGAACGTAATCATGCCCTTAAGCAAATATGGGTAGATGACAACTATTTCAATGCACGAAGCATGGACGTATATATCACTAAGTTGCGTAAGCTTTTGAAACCGGCGCCTAGTATCGAAATCATTAACATACATGGTAAAGGTTACAAACTTATCGCTCCTGTAAGTGAAGAAGCTGAGGGTGCTGAATAAAGCTAAATCCGAACAACAGATAGAAAGCTATACTTGAATCAAAAAGTATAGCTTTCGTTTTTTTTATATACCTTTGAAGCTAGAAAAATAGCAATAATATATATGAAACAATATCACGACCTTCTTAAGCGAGTTTTAGCTGAAGGAACAGAAAAAAGCGACAGAACAGGTACGGGTACCATTAGTGTTTTCGGGCATCAGAGCCGATATAATTTAGCTGATGGATTTCCTGTTATTACAACAAAAAAATTACATCTGAAGTCCATTATATATGAACTCCTATGGTTTTTGGCAGGAGATACGAATATAAAATACCTGCAAGATAATGGTGTACGTATATGGAACGAATGGGCTGATGAAAATGGGGATCTCGGTCATATCTACGGTTATCAGTGGAGATCGTGGCCCGACTATAATGGCGGACATATAGATCAGATAACAGAGGTTGTAAACACCATTAAGAACAATCCCGACTCGCGACGAATAATTGTAAATGCATGGAATGTTGCTGATATACCGAATATGAAGCTTCCTCCATGCCATGCTTTCTTCCAGTTTTACGTAGCTGATGGAAAACTTAGCTTACAGCTTTATCAGCGTAGTGCCGACATATTTCTAGGTGTGCCATTCAATATTGCATCTTATGCCCTATTACTTAAAATGATGGCTCAGGTAACCGGATTACAAGCCGGCGAATTTGTACACACCTTAGGCGATGCGCACATATATACTAATCATCTGGAACAAGTAAAATTACAATTGTCCCGTGAATTGCGTCCCCTTCCTGAAATGATTTTAAATCCTGATGTGAAAAGCATTTTTGATTTTAAATATGAAGATTTTACTCTCGAAGGATATGATCCGCACCCACACATAAAAGGTGAAGTTGCTGTATAAAGGTCTATTAAGAGGTAAACATTCATATGATAGCATTTATTTTAGCTTGGATTACAATATCGTTTGTACTTATATCGTGGGGTGAAATGTTTGTCTCAATATATAATAAACTTTGCAAACAGTCGGAACAATATAATTTAATCGATAAACTTTTACTCGGCTTATCACTACTTATTATTCCGCTATCTGTATGGTCGCTTTGGCTGCCATCCAATCATTATTTTCTTTTCGTAAGTACAGGTATTAGTATTGCCTATTGGTTTGTAAGAAGGAAATATCTACAAAAACAGATAAAAAAATTTAAGTCGCAAATAAAGGAATTATCTAAGTTACAATTGGGCATTATAATACTAGCAATAATGATTATATTGTGCTCATCACTCTGGGTCGAAGGAGTGTTCGACTCTGTATTTTATCATCATCAGAATATACGGTGGAACGAACAATATTCGGTTGTTCCCGGACTGGGCAACTTGGACGATCGGTTTGCTTTCAACTCTAACTATTTATTAATTAGCGCAATGTTCACCTTTAGGTTCTTATTTGGTGAAGCTATATATCCCCTTCAATCGTGCGTGCTGATCTTTTTCGTCTTTTGGATTTTTCATGAGCTTTTCACATCTAAATATGAAATCAAAAGAACTATTTTACTCTTTTCTTTTGTTTTGTTCTATTTTGTAAATATAAAATTTCTGCTCGATACATCAACCGATATATTGCCTAATCTTATCGCATATTATCTAATTGCTAAAATTATACTCTATCCCGATTTTATAAAAAAGAATTATTTACTTGGACTGGCTGTGCCCATATTTGCAATCACCTGTAAATTATCCATTGCTCCTTTTATTCTAATAAGCGGATACATATTATTTCGCCTAGTAAAAGAAAGGAATTATCGCCCGTTATTTTTTGCTCTGGCGATAACCTTACTCATAGTCACTCCTTGGCTGATAAGAAACGTCATCCTGTCCGGATATCTTATATATCCTTTTTCTGGAATCGATTTATTCTCTTTCGATTGGAAAATACCTGCACACATTGGAATAAAACAACAAGAATACATAAAACACATAGGCGATCACTTCTTCAATGCCGTAATTCTGCATCCCGCTGCTAAGTCCAGAGACCCTCTATGGATAAATCTTTTAACTACTTTTATTTATATTCTGACTACAATATCGCTTATAACAGCCAGCATAAACTTATGGATAAGAAGGAAACAAATCGAAATATCTGCCTACATTGTTTTTGGGGTAATCTGCATAATACTGATAACATGGTTTATGAACGGCCCGGATGCCAGATTCGTACATGGAATACTAGCTGCCGCCATCATGACCGGAGGTGCAAGTTTCTTCCTAACAAACAAACGTGATATTCATACACCAAAACTAAGTGTATGTATTATATCGTTATTCCTTATTTTATCTACAGGATGGTCTGCCAAACGTACACAAGACAAGTATACAACACTTACCGAAGTGGAAACAAATAGAGAGCGGCCGTTTTCCAGTATAATATACCGCCCGTATCCTTATGATATTTATCTCGGAATTGACAGAAATACACATTTCAAACCTTACTCACTAAACAACGGTATCATTATATATATAAGTTCATCCTATCACACATACGACATGCTCCCAGCCACAACAGAAATGGGAGATGCAGGCAAGTTATGCAACTACAAATGTCTGGAAGCACGAGGCCATTCACTACAAGATGGTTTCAGATTAAAAGTTGAATGCGAAGATTAATAGACACATAAAAATTCAAAAGGCACATTTATATTACATTTTAGCTATTATTCTTTGTTAATTCGCCAAAAAATTGTAATTTTGCGAGCCGATTATTACGAAATAAAACGTAAACATTTGGTTTATAAAACATTATCGCTCTGTTCATACCCCTTAGTTTAAAACAGAAAGATATAGATGAGTGAACCAAAAAAAGTCATTAACCAAATTAATTTTTAAGTAAGTGGATACTTTAAGTTATAAGACCATTTCAGCGAACAAAGCAACCGTAACCAAAGAGTGGGTTGTGATTGACGCATCGGGCCAGACTTTAGGACGCCTAGCATCTAAAGTGGCAAAACTTCTGAGAGGGAAGTATAAACCAAACTACACACCACACGTAGACTGTGGGGATAATGTAGTTATCATCAACGCAGAAAAAGTTGTTCTAACTGGTAACAAATGGACAGATCGTGAATATCTTAGATATACAGGATATCCTGGAGGTCAAAGATCTATGACTCCTGCCGTATTATTAGAAAAGGGAGCTGATCGCTTGATGGAAAAAGTTGTAAAAGGGATGTTGCCTAAGAATCGTCTTGGTGCTGCTCTTCTTAGAAATCTTCATGTTTATGCAGGAACAGAGCACAAACACGAGGCTCAACAACCAAAAGTAATAGATATTAACTCTCTTAAATAATCATTAATGGAAGTAGTAAATGCAATAGGAAGACGTAAAGCTGCTGTAGCTCGCGTATTCGTAAGCGAAGGAACCGGAAAAATTGTTATCAACAAACGTGAGCTTGACAATTACTTCCCTTCAACTATTCTTCAGTATGTAGTAAAGCAACCACTAAACACATTAGCTGTTCTTGAAAAATACGACATCAAAATTAACCTAAAAGGTGGTGGATATAAAGGACAAGCAGAAGCTGCTCGCCTTGGTATCGCTCGTGCTTTGGTTAAGATCAATGCTGAAGATAAGCCTGCTCTAAGAGCTGAAGGATTTATGACTCGCGACCCTCGTGTTGTTGAACGTAAGAAACCGGGACAACCTGGAGCAAGAAAGAAATTTCAATTCTCAAAACGTTAATTTGGATATTTTATCCGGTCAACAGTCGATGGCACTTGTTGCTTAAAGATTTTAGATTGGTAATAAATAATGATGAGTCGGCGCTCATCGCAAAAGTTACGTTTAGTATCTAAATTGCCGGGACTTCTAGATAAAAGAGCTACCCGACAATTCGTGAACAGAAAAAGAAAGTAAACGAATTAAAAAACTAAAAATGGCAAAATTAGAATTCGATCAATTATTAGACGCAGGTGTACACTTTGGTCACTTAAAAAGAAAGTGGAATCCGGCTATGGCTCCTTATATTTTCATGGAGCGTAATGGCATTCATATTATTGATCTTTATAAGACAATCGCAAAAACTGAAGATGCAGCTGCTGCACTAAGACAGATTGCAAAATCAGGAAAAAAAATATTGTTTGTTGCAACTAAGAAACAAGCAAAACACGTAGTATCAGAATTAGCACTATCTGTAAACATGCCTTACGTTTGCGAACGCTGGCCAGGTGGTATGTTGACAAACTTCCCTACAATCCGTAAGGCTGTAAAGAAAATGTCAACTATCGACAAAATGATTAAAGACGGTACATTCGATACTCTATCTAAAAGAGAAAAACTTCAAGTTACTCGTCAACGCGCTAAATTGGAAAAAACTTTAGGTTCTATCCAAGATCTTACACGTCTTCCATCTGCTCTATTTGTAGTAGACATCATGAAAGAACACATCGCTGTAAGAGAAGCTAATCGTCTTGGTATACCTGTATTTGCTATGGTGGATACAAACTCTGACCCAAGCGGTATTGACTTCGTAATTCCTGCGAATGATGATGCATCTAAATCTATCGAAATAATCATTTCAAGCCTTTGTGATTCTATCAAAGAAGGATTGGAAGAAAGAAAAATCGAAAAAGCAGATTCTAACGCAGCTGAATCGCAAGACGATGCACCTAAAAGAGAGCGTAAAGCTAGAACAGGTGCAAAGAAAGAGCGTGTAGCTAAAGAAGATGAAGAAGCAATCAACGCTGCTGTAGCAAGTAAATTTGCTAAAGAAGACGAAGAATAATAATAATTGAAAAGCTAAGAGTTAATCTCCTAAGAGTTATTTATTCTTAGAAGATTAATTCTTGGCTTTTCTTTTTTCAAGACGTATAATTATAAACTTTAAAATATAAAAAGATATGGCAGTTACTATGGCTGATATCCAAAACCTGAGAAAAAGAACAGGTGCTGGAATGATGGATTGTAAAAGTGCTTTGAATGAAGCAGAAGGTGATTTTGATAAAGCAATCGAAATAATTCGTAAAAAAGGACAAGCTTTCGCTGCAAAACGTGGTGATCGTGAAGCATCTGAAGGATGTGTTCTTGCAGCTGCAAATGGCGATTATGCAGCTATTGTAGCTTTGAAATGCGAAACTGACTTCGTTGCTATAAACTCTGAATTCGTAGGATTAACTACTTCTATTCTTGACGCTGTAATGGCTAACAAGCCTGCTGATGTAGATGCATTGAATGCTATACAACTTGAGGGTCGCAACATTGCAGACCTGATAGTAGACAGAATGGGTATTACAGGCGAAAAAATGGAAATCGGTGCTTACGAACAAATCACTGCTCCATCTGTAGTTGCTTACGTTCATCCAGGTAACAAACTTGCTACAATCGTAGGATTCAACAAACCTAATGTTGATGAGCAAGTAGGAAAAGATATCGCGATGCAAATTGCTGCAATGAATCCGGTAGGATTAACATCTGACGAAGTATCGGAAGAAATCAAAGAAAGAGAATTGAACCTTGCAAAAGAAAAAGCTCGCGAAGCTGGTAAACCAGAAAACTTGCTTGAAAGAATTGCTGAAGGCGCATTAACTAAATTCTACAAAGAATTTACTCTTCTTCAACAAGATTTTGTAAAGAACCCTAAACAAACAATCGCTCAATATCTTGCAGCTCAAGATAAAGATTTGACTGTTGTTGCTTTCAAACGTTTCACATTGAACGCTGAATAAGAACCTAAGATTCTATAATATAAAAGCCTGCTATAATTACTATAGCAGGCTTTTTCGTTATATATAAGTCTTACTTCTTTGTTCCTGACATTATTCCCGAATCCGAATCATCATTATTCAATCGTTTATTAGCAGATTTGAATTGACGCCCAAAGTTGATATTACAAGAGAAACTGACAAAGAACATTGGAGCAATATTATCAGTTGCTACCTGTGATACACTAGGTGTTAGCGCTGAATAATTGACACTCTTCGTCGAATAAGTTTTCTCAAACGGATTAATTGCACCTAACATTAAAGACCAATTCGGTTTATTATAACCAGCAGTCAAGATATGAATACGTTCTCCTCCATTGAGAGATTCCCCCCAAAACCAATCTTGTCTGGTTCTCATCTCCGCATTTAACACCCAGTTCTTATAATTGGCGGTGAGGGATGCCCTAAAATACGAGTTTGTATAAGTATGTGTATAATTATTGCCGTTGCTTATAAATCGTCTTACGCCCGGAGTTATCGCCAATGATATATAATCTTTCAACGGACGAAGCTTAAATGTAACTTCCGTACTCAAACGATGAAAGCTTCTCTGATTCTCATTCGTTTGAATAAACTTGCCGCTCTCAAATAACACTTCACTCATTACCGGCTGGTGGTCGTAATTGTAGTTGGCAAATAGCTCTACACCAAAGATACCCTTATTGTAGCCTATCGTAAGATTATTAGACAAATACCAAACAGACTTGAGGTTAGGATTACCCCGACGGATTTGTAATGAATCTATAGGCTGTTCTACATTATTCATATCAGATAAAGAGGGGGCGTAGCTCGAAATATAACCATTGTATCGGATAAAGGTATTATCGTTAATCGTATATGCCACACGCAATGTTGGGCGTAAAAAATATGTAGTAACATCATTATCCGCTTGTTTGTAATAGATACGTGATCCACCCAGACCCAGTGTATAATTAAATTTCTTTTTCTTGAACTGATATTCAACATAACCGAAAGTCTCTGCAAAATTCATGCTTACCTGTGCATCAGCCGTACCCGAATATTTGTTATCGGTATAACTTTGGCTATGTCTTATACCTGTCGAAAGTTTCGATTCTTTATACGATTTCTCATAAATACCTTCGGCAATCAAAGAATATTTGTTCCCCACAACATGCGAAAAGATATCTGTAACAAGTTCATCGTTGCGATGCTCCTGATAAACCCGTGTATTCTTAGAATCAATATATGTACCGACAACATTAAGGATGATTAACTGATCATTCTTCAAATTACGTTGAAAATACAAATCGAGGGAAGGCGCATTTGCTGACGATGATGCCTGATCACTGATTTTAAGAGGGTCTGGATTATTCGATGTATGTATCCGCCCTATTTTATTTGTAAACGAATGTGGAGTATCGTCCCAATTATACCTGAAAGCAGCATTGAAATAATACTTATCTTGCTCCACTAAACTATAATTCAAAAGAGCATTCAATGTTTTATCATTAAATTTTGTAGGCAAGCCTTCTTCCAGCCGTTGTAAAGCAGGTTTATCCGGAAATACAAATGTTTCGTCATTTTCTCTTGTCCAATCGATACCCCGATAATTATAGAAAGCGTTCATCGTAAACTCTGATTTCTTGTGATTAGCTTTAGCAGAAAAATGATCCTCGGCAAAACCTACATCACTTATGCCATTCATCAGATTCACAGCGATATTACCTCCCGATTCTTTTCGACGTGTAATATAATCAATTACAGCGGCAACTCCACCTCCGTAACGCAATCCCGGATCATCGTGAAATTCAATACGAATTATATCTTCCGGACGAATAGATACAATATCGTTTATTTGTGCAAGAACTCCATTGATACGAAGCTGTACTTCTCCTCCACCCGATATGTTTATTGCGTTATTTACCGGATCGATATATAAACGAGGGAGTTGCATACTTTGAAGCAAATTCACACCATTCGTAGATACTTTCAACTGCGCTTCGGTTGGCATGATAACCTGTCTGTCAACTTTCCTTATCACCGAATTTCCATTTACTGTCACATCGCCAAGCGATACATCTGATGTTTGTAAGGTAACATTACCAACATTTATATCTTTTCCAGATTTAGATACGGGAATACATTTCTTTTCATATCCTACATAAGAAGCTGTCAATAGATAATCTCCATCGGGAATGTTATCAAAAACAAAGTATCCTTTTTCATCGGAAGCTATTCCTTTTACGAATGTCGAATCTTTATGTAGCAAAGCAATGTTTGTAAATTCGATAGGACTCGATGTTGATAGATCAACTGCTGTTCCTGATATTTTAGACTGTGCAAATGCGAATTGCACAGAGAACAGAATAATTAAGGTAAGTAAGGCGAGTTTCATAATGTAATATTTTAGAATTTACATATATGACGCAACAAGCACAATTTTAGTTACACGAAAACGACACTATTTATTACTTGCACGCTGCATATCGTGTTAAACAGCTATCAACCTGCTATTTATTTTTGTATATTTACAATAAAAACAAATATGATAATTACTCTTTCGCCTGCTAAAATATTGGATTTCAAATCTCCCGTCCCTATCAAAGAGAGTTCTCAACCTCTTTTTGTAAAGAAAGCGAACGAATTAAACGGTATATTGAAAGACTTGTCAAGGGAAGACATTTCGGATTTAATGAAAATAAATCCGAAACAAACAATGGATGTATATCAGTATATACACTCCTTCGATCTGGCAAAAACGCCAAAGAAACAAGCGGCATTCGCCTACAACGGAATAGCATATCAGGGCTTGGAACCCGAAACCTTAACTACTAATGATTTTGACTTTGCACAAAAACACTTGCTTATTCTATCAGGACTCTATGGAGTCTTGCGTCCACTCGATATAATAAAACCTTATCGTCTGGAGTTACAAAGCCCGCTCGATAATCCAAAAGGGAAAACATTATATAACTATTGGTCCGATACAATTACTCAATATATGAGTAAACAACTGTTAGCTGACGATAATATATGGGTTAATCTGTCATCGAACGAATATACAAAAGCAGTAGATCGGAAGAAGCTACCTAAAGGTTGCAGAATCATAACACCTTTATTTAAAGAACATGATGGAAATAAATATAAGCAGGTAATAGTATATGCGAAAAAAGCACGGGGCATGATGGCACGATTCATCGTTCAAAATAAGTTGACCGACATAGAGCATCTGAAAGCATTCGACACGGAAGGATATTCGTTTGCACCACAACTATCAAGCGACAAGGAATGGATATTTATTCGTTAAACAGGTCTTGTTTTTTCATCAAATTTGAATAACTTTGTATAGCAGAAAGAATAACAATTTTAATATAAAATAGAAAATGAAAAAAGTAGTATTAATTCGCCACGGTGAAAGCACTTGGAACAAAGAGAACCGTTTTACAGGTTGGACTGATGTAGACTTAACTGAAAATGGTGTACAAGAAGCTATCAAAGCAGGTAAATTGCTTAAAAAAGAAGGTTTCAAATTCGAAAAAGCATATACTTCTTACTTGAAAAGAGCTAATAAAACATTGAATACAATCTTAGACCAAATGGATTTAGATTGGGTTCCTGTTGAAAAATCTTGGCGTTTGAACGAGAAACATTATGGTATGCTTCAAGGATTGAACAAAGCTGAAACCGCTGAGAAATACGGTGACGAGCAAGTTCTTATCTGGAGACGTAGCTACGATGTACCTCCTACTCCGCTTGATGCTAACGACCCTCGTTCTCCTTATCTAGACCCTAGATACAAAGGTGTCGACAAAAAAGATCTTCCTCTTACAGAAGCATTGAAAGACACTGTGGATAGAATACTTCCATACTGGAACGATACTATTTTCCCTTCATTGAAAGATCACAACGAAATTATTGTTGCTGCTCATGGTAACAGCCTTCGTGGTATCATCAAACATTTGAAGAACATCTCTGATGAAGATATCGTTTCGTTAAACTTGCCTACTGCAGTTCCTTACGTATTCGAATTTGACGAAAACAACAATCTTGTTAAAGATTATTTCTTAGGCGATCCTGAAGAAATCAAAGCTTTGATGGATGCTGTTGCAAATCAAGGAAAGAAAAAATAAGAATATTATTCTATATAGAAAAAAGGTTGTCCATTGGACAACCTTTTTTTGTGTTTTTACTTTACATTCATATCATCCATGTGTCATTTTTTCAACTACTAATATCAATTAATACAGTAACAAAACTGCATTATATATTACTTTTGTTGTGATTAATCAGCTGCTAACCCCATTTAAAATCAGTATCATGAAAATACGTACATCGATTAGAATAACATTTGTTTTACTCTTGTTATTTTCTTCTGCCAATATATACTCGCAAAAACTCCCTCCCATATTTACTAACAGCCAAAGTGATAGAGCACAACCATCTTCTCTCACCCGCTCGTATATATCTCCGACCCGAATAGTATGGATGAAATCAGACGGAGGAGCATCTATTCAGAACGAAGATCTTTTATTGCGAGAAGGGAACGGTCAGGCAGACTTATCAAATAACCCGACATGTATTCTAAAAAGTGACAGCACAGATCACCCTGCTATTGTTTTAGATTTTGGCAAAGAAATACATGGTGGCATGCAATTTATCACTGGTAGAACCAGTACCGGAAAACCGATCAAAATGCGTGTGCGCTTAGGTGAATCCGTTAGTGAAGTAATGAGCAATATTGGAGAAAAAGAAGCCACTAACGACCATGCCATCAGAGATCAGATTATAGACGTTCCATTATTAGGGAATATCGAAATAGGGAATTCGGGATTCAGATTTGTTCGTATCGATCTGGTTGAAAATAAAGCTGAGCTACAATTAAAAGAAGCGAGAGCTATACTTGTCTATCAGGATATTCCTTATCTGGGTTCTTTCAATAGTAGTGACGACTTATTGAATAATATATGGTTAACAGGAGCATATACCGTTCACCTGAATATGCAGGACTATCTATGGGATGGCATAAAACGCGATCGTTTGGTTTGGGCTGGAGATATGCACCCTGAAGTATCTACTATAAATGCTGTATTCGGATACAACGATGTTGTACCGAAATCGTTAGATTTGAATAGAGATTTAACCCCGTTGCCCAACTGGATAAATGGCATCAGTTCATATTCGATGTGGTGGGTTATCATGCACAAAGACTGGTATATGCATCATGCCGATTTGAAATACCTGAAAGAACAAAGAGAATACCTCATACCACTTCTTAAACAGCTATGCTCGATGATAGACGAAAACGGAAGTGAAAAACTGAATGGCTGGCGTTTTATGGATTGGCCTTCAAGCGAAAATCAAGAAGCTATACACGGTGGCTTACAGGCATTAATGGTATGGTCTTTGTCTGCCGGTAAAGATATGTGCCTTATTCTAAATGAAAAGGAAACTGCTAAAGAATGCGAAGAAGCTATTAACAAGTTAAAGAAACATATACCCGAAACAAATAATTCGAAACAAGCAGCAGCCTTATTATCGATTGTAGATTTAATTACCCCTACACAAGGAAATAGTGTTGTAACCAATAATGGCGTGCACGATTTCTCCACATTCTATGGGTATTATATGCTACAAGCAATGGCAAAAGCCGACAATTACGATGAAGCTATTGACTATATCCGCCAATATTGGGGTGGCATGCTAAGCATTGGTGCTACAACATTCTGGGAAGACTTTAATATTGATTGGCTTGAGAACGCTTCTCCGATAGATGCGCCGGTACAAGCAGGCAAAAAAGATATACACGGAGATTATGGAAATTACTGTTATGTCGGCTTACGCCATAGCCTTTGTCATGGATGGGCCTCAGGTCCGACCGCATGGTTAACAGAACATGTACTAGGTATCCAAGTGATCGAAGCTGGCTGTAAAACAATAAGGATAGAACCTCATTTGGGCAATCTCGAATTTGCAGAAGGCTCCTTCCCTACACCTTACGGGCTTGTAAAAGTGAAACATACAAAAGATGCAAATGGAAAAATAACATCTAAAATCGATGCCCCTAAAGGAGTCAAAATCATTAAATAAATTAGGAAAATAAAAATAATACATCTATCTTTGCACCGCTTAATTATAAGCCCGTGTGATGGGAATAAGGAAGCAATCCTTGATTTGAGTAACACATTTAAAATTAAAAGATGAAAACATTTGAATTAACAGGTTCTCTAAGAAACGACCTAGGTAAAAAAGCGACTAAAGCTTTCCGTAAAGAAGACAAAATCCCTGCTATTATATATGGTGGAGAAGATGCTAAAGCTATTCACTTTTCAGTTACAAACAGCGATGTTCGTAAATTGATCTATACTCCGGAGATTTTCCTTATCGATCTTAATCTTGACGGAACAAGCTACAAAGCTATCCTTAAAGATGTACAAATACATCCGGTGACTGATGCAATCCTTCACCTTGACTTCCTTCACATCTTTGATAACAAACCGGTAACTATCGAAGTTCCTGTTGTTCTTGACGGACTTGCAGAAGGTGTTAGAGCAGGGGGTAAACTATCTCTTGACTTACGTAAACTGAAAGTTAAAGCTCTCTACAAAGATATTCCTGAAAAACTGCATGTTGACGTAACACCGCTTGCACTAGGAAAATCGGTACAAGTTGGCGAACTAAGCTTCGACAACCTAGAGCTATTGAATGCCAGCAATGCAGTTGTATGTCGTGTTCAATTGACTCGTGCAGCAAGAGGTCTTGCAGCTAAAAATGGCTAATTGATTTAGAAAAATAATCAAATGAAATACTTAATTGCCGGCTTAGGTAATATTGGTAGCGAATACCACTATACCCGCCACAATATAGGATTCAGAATATTGGACGCTTTAGCTGAAGCGTCCAATATTGTTTTTACAGACAAGCGTTACGGCGAGGTTGCCGAATTGAAAGTCAAAGGAAGAACACTCATCCTGCTAAAACCTTCAACTTACATGAACCTCAGCGGTAATGCCATTCGTTATTGGATGCAACAAGAAAAGATTCCAATCGAGAATCTACTTGTTGTAGTGGATGACCTTGCGTTACCATTCGGCTCATTACGCCTCAAAGGAAAAGGCAGTGATGCCGGACATAATGGATTAAAACACATCCAGACAACTCTTGGCACTCAGAATTATGCCCGCTTAAGATTCGGTATAGGCAGCGACTTTAACAAAGGAGCACAGGTAGACTATGTACTCAGCCGATTCTCTAAAGAGGAAGAAGATGCCATGAAAGAAAGATTTACGATCTGCGAAGAAATAATAAAAAGTTTCTGTCTGGCTGGAATCCAAAATACGATGAATCAATATAATAAAAAATAAAGGTTGATTGATATGGCTGAAAAAGAAGGAAAAAGCGAAGTAAGGATAGATAAATGGCTGTGGGCTGTACGCCTGTTCAAAACACGTACCATTGCTATCGAAGCGTGCAAAAAAGGACGCATCACGATGAAAGGCATGAACATTAAACCATCGCGTATGGTTAAGGTCGGCGACATCATTGAGATACGCAAACAGCCTATTACCTACTCTTTCGAGGTGCTTGATCTTACAGAAAGAAGAATGGGAGCAAAACTTGTTTCCGGATTCATGAAAGATGTAACACCTGCCTCTCAACTTGAAATACTCGAATTATCAAAAGCCAGCGGTTTTGTAGATCGTGCCCGAGGCACAGGCAGACCCACAAAAAAAGACCGTCGCGAATTGGAACAATTCTCCGACGACTACTCATTTTTTGACGAATGGGATCTGGATAATGAATAACAAATACAACCCCAATAATTAATGCCTTGCAGATAAACTGTAAGGCATTTTCTTTGTCAATAACTTTTTCTAAAAAATATTGCATATTATTTTTTATTAAATAACTTTGCTTTTGAATTGGTGTTACATAATCCGCAATCTTCGGATGAGTAATGAAAAGGGAATCAGGTGTAAGCCCTGAACAGTCGCGCTGCTGTAAACTCTACAATAGTGTTTGTACAAAGCCCCAACCACTGTCAGAAACAGTGAACAGTAAACAGTAAACAGTAAACAATAATTTAGTTGATAACTGATAACTGATAATTGGTAACTGATATGATGGGAAGGTAGTACAAAACAAGAGTGAGTCAGAAGACCTGCCAATAAACATAGATTTCGTCTTTCGCGATAAAGGACAGAGATAGTAAGTTAAATTATTATTTTACATTATTAGAGAAAATTCATAGATGCTTGTTTTATTACAAGCTTAAGCATCAGGCATATATGATTTTTCAGATATAGACGCTGTATGCAATATCTTTCGATAAAGATATCATCCAGTTTAGTCTAGCTCTATTCTCCCCTCTTTTAAGAGAAATAGATTGACAAATGATAATATAATAATCAAAGAAAGAGATTCCTAAAATACAATAGAGATCATCAAAGAGAATGTTTAATTAAAAAATTCAGATTATGAAAAAAATATGCCAGAAATGCTCTACTGCATTCGCTTGTAGAGAAGACAGAATAGAGTTGTGCCAATGCTCAAGAATAAGCTTGAATAGCGGAGTAAGAGATTACATAAAAGACAATTATGACAACTGTTTATGCCCCGAGTGCCTGAAAGAAACAAATGCATACTTTAATGCTTGCGTTATTAATCCAGCATATCTTGAAAAAATAAATAAAGCAAAAATCGGCTAAGCAATATCCGTCTATAAAACAGAGATATACGAAAAACTTAGTTTTTATTCACATAATCCTTAAAAATAAGTCAATAATTAGTTAAGATGTATAGGTAAGTTTGATTAAATTTGATGCTAGAAAACATGATCTGAATAGAAGCTTTATTCCTTCTTGGATCTAATTAATGATCTCTTGCATAATCGGTAGTTATGCAAGAGGTTCTTAATGCGGAATAAAAAAGAATAATATATATAATAAACAAGTAATAAAAACACTATGTTACAAGAATTTACTCTAAGTGAAGGTAAGGCAATTATCAATTTCACATTGAAATATTGCGACTCTCGTCAAAAAATACTTTGCAGTTACGGGTTTAATAAAGTTATAGAAACCTTTATTAAGAAATTGAAAAAAGAAGATGTGATCATCTACGATTTTTATATCAAAACATTCAAGACTGATGATGTATTTGCTAAAACGTTGATCGAAGTATTTAAGCTTCTTTCGGTTTGCGACACCGAAGAAGTAATGAGGGTTGATAATAAATACAATATCTTTTTCGAAGATAAAGACTTATTCATAGAACTGATAGAACTTTTATATACATTCTGGCGCAAACTCGAACGTTATACCATAGTACACAATAGCATTATTGGCGATGGATTGCAAAGTGTTCGTTTCATTCAGGCAAACGAATTATTTAACGAATTGGTACTATCACTATACAGACGTGTCGAAGAAACTGTTATGGGCTATCAGCATCATGTATACCGCCAATTAATAGCCGGTGCAAATGCAGGACTTACCCTTAGCGACATATCGTGGAACTGCCCTATTGAATACAATGGGTTAACTACAATACCGTTTATCACATCGGTAGTATTCAACCCTCCGTTTATTTCTTACACAAAAAGAAATACTCGCGATGGTATCTTTCAGGAGCATAAAGAAAATCCGTTAGAGAATATTGTTCTAAATGAAAGCGACTGGTTCTTGTTCCCTGCCAAAGTAGGTAATATGCTCACATTCGTTTATTTCCACAAGGATTTCATGTCTCACGGATTCAGCTTATCCAATCTGTTCGAATTAGCTAAAGAAAGCGAATATATTGGTAAAAAACCCGATATGATATACCTGTTCGGATATCCTGACGGACATGATGAGAAACGAACATTCTACTATAAAGATAAAAAGAATGACATTCTGATAGGATATGCTAACCACTGCGACGAAATCGATTATTTTGGATACATGAAAAAGATGTTGCTTACATTGCACAACATCAAGCAAATGGAAAACGATCGTCTTCCTATTCATGGTGCTATGGTAAATATAGCATTGAAGAACGGTAAAGAGGCGAACATCATCATTATGGGAGATAGTGGCGCTGGAAAATCGGAAAGTCTGGAAGCCTTCCGCTCTTTGAACGAAAGTTATATACGCCACATGCGTATCATATTCGATGACATGGGTTATCTGAAGAAAGAAGAAGATGGTACGATTAAAGGCTACGGTACTGAGATCGGTGCATTTGTACGTGTAGATGATCTTGATCCTGCTTATGCTTTTGCACAATTAGACAGAGGTATCTATACCAATCCCGATAAAATAAATGCGCGTGTAACAATACCGGCAGCTACTTACGATATTATTTCGAGAGGGTATAAAGTAGATTACTTCCTTTACGCAAATAACTATGCTGAATCGATTGATAAAATCAGTTTTTTCACCAACCTACCGGATGCAATAAAAGTATTTGAAGATGGTGCTCGTAAAGCAAAAGGAACCACAACCGAAAAAGGCCTCGTGAAATCGTATTTTGCCAATCCATTCGGACCGGTACAGGAGAAAGAAGTTGCACAGAAACTTATTCATCAATATTTCACCGACATGCACAAAAATGGTGTTAAAATCGGAGAAATACACACTTCATTAGCTATCGACGGCCGTGCAAAAGATGGTCCTCGCGAAGCTGCCGAAGAGCTATTTACATTGATAAACAAATAAAATATATAGGGTAAATGTAAGTGGTGTAGAGGAAGACACTATAAATCCATCGAACATTTACCCGCATATTAATGTTTAGAACAAGACTATGAATCATAGTGAACTAATAAAAAACAAGCCTATGAGCAATGGAAAAACGTTGATGCACGAAAACATCAAACTACTTGGCAATCTACTTGGTAAAACAATAGCAACGGCCCAAGGGGAGGAGATGTTAGCATTGATAGAAAAAATCAGACGTCTATCAAAAGCATCACATGGAGGCGATGTAGAATCGCATAAAGAATTGGTAAAAACACTTCAAAATCTGAAAGATGAAGAATTTTTACCGGTAGCCAGATCTTTCAATCAATTTCTGAATCTGACCAATACTGCAGAACAGTATGATAGCGTATCGCCTCATGCTCAGGGAGCTGAGAATCCGGTAGAATTCCCTGCTATTTATGAGAAATTGAAAGCAGCTAATTTAAGTGATGAGCAAATCAGAGAATCGATAGAAAAAATATCTATCGACTTGGTATTGACTGCGCACCCTACTGAAATAAACAGACGATCTCTTATCAATAACTTGAACCAAGTAGATGCCTGTCTTGCCCAATTAGACCATGACGATTTAGCGGATTATCAAAAGACTCAGATATTGCGTCGATTAAAACAATTGATAGCTCAATACTGGTATACCGACGAAATACGCCAACGCCGTCCGACTCCTAATGAGGAAGCGAAATGGGGATATGAAGTTGTAGAAAATAGTCTATGGGAAGCTGTACCTAGCTACCTGCGAGAGCTGGAAGAGCAAATGCAGAAAACAATGTCGTTCAGATTTCCGATCGACGCGCGCCCGATACACTTTTCTTCGTGGATGGGTGGAGACCGAGACGGTAATCCGAACGTAACTTCTACCGTTACAAGGGACGTATTACTAGATAGCAGAAAGAGAGCAGCAAAGCTTTTCTTAAATGATACTGAAATTCTTGTGAAAGAACTCTCTATGTCGGTATGTACTGACGAATTCAGAGAATATATACAAGACAACGAGATACAAGAACCTTATCGTGAGTTGATGAAACGTCTACGTACAAAACTAAAGAAAACAGTTCTGTATCTGGACGCTTCTATCGAAGGGAAGAATCCCGACCTGACAGACGATATTCTAATTCATAACGAACAATTATGGGAACCATTATATGCATGCTACAAATCGTTAGTGGCATGTAATATGCAAATCATAGCTGATGATAAGCTTTTAGACACGCTTCGTCGGGTACGTTGCTTTGGACTGACTTTGGTTCAAATAGATATTCGTCAGGAGAGCACCAACCATTCGGAAGCACTTTCTGAATTGACCCGCTATCTTGGATTAGGAGATTACATGGCGTGGACAGAAGACGAGAAACAAATCTTCCTGATAAAGGAACTAAACTCTAAACGTCCGTTGATCCCTCACAACTGGGACCCTAGCCCAGAGACCAAAGAAGTATTAGACACATGTAAAGTCATTGCACAAACACCTAAAGGAGCAATTCCTACATATGTGATTTCGATGACACGTACACCATCTGATATTCTTGCAGTATACTTATTACTAAAAGAAGCTGATTGCCCATACACAATACCTGTAACTCCATTATTCGAGACTCTGAACGACTTGAATAATGCGAATAAAATAATGCAGGATTTATTTAATGTAAGCTGGTATAAAGGTATCATCGAAAACAAACAGATGATAATGATCGGATACTCCGACTCAGCTAAAGATGCCGGAGCACTAGCTGCGGGATGGGCACAATACAGCGCACAGGAAGCGCTGATCAAAACCTGCGAAGAAGCCGGTATTACTCTTACGCTATTTCATGGTCGCGGTGGTACAGTCGGTCGTGGTGGTGGCCCTGCTAAAGTCGCTTTATTTTCGCAACCTCCGGGCTCATTAAAAGGTGGGCTTCGCGTAACAGAACAAGGTGAAATGATCCGCTTCAAATTGGGTTTACCCGATCTTGCTATCAAAACACTATCTCTATACACCGATGCCATTCTGGAAGCTAATCTTCTACCCCCTCCTGCTCCTAAACAAGAGTGGAGAGAACTGATGGATCAGCTATCCGGTATATCGTGCGAGCAATATCAAGGAGTAGTACGTAGAGATCCAGATTTCATTCCGTATTTTTATAGTGCTACACCCGAATCAGAATTAGGTAAGTTACCTCTAGGCTCTCGTCCTGCTAAACGCCGTCCGAATGGTGGTGTAGAGAGTTTACGCGCCATACCTTGGATATTCGGCTGGACTCAGAACAGACTGATGATGCCGGCTTGGTTAGGAGCAGGAGCTGCTTTACAACATGCTATCAACGAAGGTAAAGCAGATACATTGAAGAAAATGTATAAAGACTGGCCTTTCTTCGGAACACGTATAAGCATGCTCGAAATGGTATTCGCTAAAGCCGATTCCCGCATATCTGAATATTACGATCAAAGATTAGTAGACGATTCTAAATCACTTGAATTGGGTAAGAAACTCAGAACACAGTTGCAGGAAGATATAAAAACAATTCTTGCCATATCTGATGATGAATACCTAATGGAGAGTCTGCCTTCGGTTGCCGAAAATATTGCAATGCGTAATATTTATACTAACCCGTTGAATTTGTTACAAGTAGAACTGTTACATCGTTGCCGTAAAGATGAGAATCATTCGCCTCAACTCGAATTGGCTCTGATGATTACGATATCGGGTATTGCAGCAGGAATGCGTAATACAGGGTGATTGTAAATTAACACTAATTATAAGAATAAAGCTCATAGCAATCATTTTTTATTATTAGCATGGTTAAATCCTTAATCTATGTTTAATGAATTTGATTTCTATGAGTTTTTCTCTAATTTCGTACAGAAATAAACTGGATAATCTATTATGCAATATGAAATAAAGGCTCCAAAAGCCATAAACTCCACAATAAAGCTTCCGGCCTCTAAAAGCATCAGCAATAGAGCTTTAATCTTAAACGCCCTAAGCTTAAGTGATAAAAAAATCGAAAATCTATCGGATTGTGATGATACTAAAGTAATGATTGCCGCCTTCAACTCAGAAAGCAATCTTATTGATGTAAAAGCAGCCGGAACATCGATGCGTTTTCTGACAGCGTTTCTATCCCATTTCCCAGGCGAATGGATTATAACGGGTACAGAAAGAATGCGCGAGCGTCCTATACATATTCTTGTAGATGCATTAACATCGTTGGGTGCACGCATCGAATATTTAGGAAAGAAAGGATATCCTCCTCTCAAAATAAAAGGCAGCGCTTTAGATGGTGGCGAAATTCGCCTTTCGGGCGGAGTCAGTTCCCAATTTATATCAGCCCTTTTGATGATAGCCCCTACAATGTCTAAAGGGCTTATTATACATCTTGAAGGTGATATTATATCCATACCATACATTAAACTCACATTGGGTATGATGGCTCAATATGGAGT
The DNA here is from genome assembly GCF_011039195.1 of Dysgonomonas sp. ZJ709. Classification (NCBI taxonomy): domain Bacteria; kingdom Pseudomonadati; phylum Bacteroidota; class Bacteroidia; order Bacteroidales; family Dysgonomonadaceae; genus Dysgonomonas; species Dysgonomonas sp. ZJ709. The sequence continues at coordinate 168,754 of NZ_JAAKEM010000004.1, read as the reverse complement.
GAAAGCTCACTGGGAAGATAAAACAATAAGGATATACCCCGAAGAATATAAACCGGTACCTTATATGGTTGAATCGGACTGGTCGGCTGCATCTTACTGGTACTCTATGGCTGCATTGGCTGATGATGCTAGGATAGAATTGAAAGGTCTTTTCAAAGATAGTATGCAAGGCGATTCTAAAGTTGCTGAGTTATTCTTAGATCTTGGTATTGAAACAAAATATACTGATGATGGTGTTATCCTGACCAAAACAAATAGAATAACAAAGAAGTTCTTTCATAATTTTGTTAATGAACCCGATTTGGCTCAAACATTTGTAGTCACTTGTTGTATGATGGATATTCCATTCTTATTTGCGGGACTACAAACTCTCAAAATAAAAGAGACTGACAGAATAGAAGCTTTGAAAGCCGAAATGAAAAAACTAGGATATATTCTGACCGACAGTGAAAATAGCATTCTTGAATGGAACGGAGAACGTTGCAATCCCGAAGAAGATCCGATTATCAAAACATATGAAGATCATCGTATGGCAATGGCGTTTGCTCCCGCAGCAATAAAGCTTAATCATCTGAAAATTAATGAACCTGGTGTAGTATCTAAATCATATCCAAACTTTTGGGATGACCTTAAGCTATCAGGTTATACGATAGAATAAAGAAACAAAATAACAAAAAAGGACCGCTTTTCGAAAAGCAGTCCTTTTTTTATTCTATAAAATATAAAATCAACTCTTTTTTATCATATCTTTTAATGAGATATCTCTTACACTAGGTTTACGGAACAGCAAAGCTCCAATACAGATTCCTATTGCCAATGTAAACAATAAAGACATGGTCAGCATTAAGTTATGAGCCATATCGACTAAAATATGGGGATCGTTTTCGACAATAGATAAATCAGTTATTTTTATCCCTGCTAACATTGTTTTATAAGCGAACATACCGGGAATCATCGTAATACATGCAGGCATAGTAAAGACTACGGGTGGATTATCCACTTTGTGAGCCACAAATATACCAACCAACCCTACTGCAACGGAACCTGCAAGAGTAGCCGTAATCAGTCCAAAATCGAGCTGAGTAAGTATAAAGCGGACGCAATGCCCCATACCACCTAATAATCCGGCAACCCATAGAATACGTTTAGGGGAGCCAAATAAAATAGCCCAACAAAAACCTACAACAAAGGCAATTCCAAAATCACGTAATACTGTAAATATCGAAAGTTCCATCAGTTCTCAATTGAAATTATTAATACCTATAAGGGTGATACACAAGGTCATTCCAGCCGCTATACATAAGAGTATAAATCCACCGAACAATGCCCTGTTGATTGCTGCAGGCAAATATCCTTCTATCAAATCTATCACGCAATTGATCAGAGGCACACCCGGTATAAGATACAACACTGCTGTTGCCATTGCGGCTTCAGGATGAGCGCCTATATTAAAAAGCGTTCCCAATCCCGTAATTAGGGTTGTGATAAATGCAGCTATACTTATCGAAATCATTGCATTAAAATTCATACTGGCAACTTTCACCCGGAAAGTAGAACCTACTGCTGCCGCAACGAATGCGATCAATGCATTGTATATATCTCCGGAAGAAAACATGCACAGCCCTGCACACGAAAAACCGACAGCTATTGCGACTTGCCAGCTTTTGTAATTAGGCTTCGCCTTTATGGCTGCAAATTCTCTTTCGGTCTCCTCTATCGATAGATTTTCATCCTGAACCTTCCACGATAAGTGAGATATGCTTGTAAGCACTGCCAGATGGACACTGTAAATAGGTGATGTCTTGTAAGACGTGACTGTATTCTCCGGATTATTTTTATCTTTTACTTTTACCAACAATCCTTTGAATGTAGGGTCCATGTTAATCTCGAACCCCCATGTATTAGCCAGTCTATTAATGTTACTATTAATTCGGCCACAATGAGCACCCGACGAGAGAAGGAATGTTCCCATATCGAGTATCAGATCAGCAAAACGTTGAGCCGGTATATGTTCTTGCACTATTTCTTTATTTTTATCTACTGGCATGGTCATATCTAAATGATAGATAACTATAACGCTATATCTCTTTTCTTTGTTTATTTATTTGTCATAATCTGCAATACGAGCTTATCCGTTTCCTGCATACCGATAGCGCCGATACTAGTCAGATTCTCGATGGTCTTATCCACATCATTATCTACAATTCCTTCGATAGAAGTAACCACCTTATTCTCCATAGCCATAATAGCCGAAAGAACAGCTGTAGATACTCCACTCGATATTTTAAGGGCACAACTGGGTTTAGCCCCGTCGCAGATCATTCCGGTAATATTACCCACCATATTTTTCACGGCAAAAGTAATCTGATTATAATCTCCACCCATCAGATAAGTTATACCACAACTAGCACCCGTAGCAGCAGCTACACATCCGCACAGAGCCGACAAGCGGCCTAGTTTTTGTTTTATATACACTACCGTCAAGTGGCTTAATATTAATGCCCTGATTAACTGCTCTTCTTCCGCTTTTATATCTTCCGCATAAGCCAATACAGGTAATGTTGCTGTAATACCCTGATTTCCGCTACCCGAGTTACTCATCACAGGAATCATTGCACCATCCATACGAGCGTCGCAGGCAGCAGCCGTATATGAAAGCATGTGAGATAACATCGTATCTCCAAAAATTTGTTTACCAAGAGTACCTGTTACCGTTTTTGCCACATTATGACCATAACTACCTTCGGATGACAACTTTGATGCAGCACGGTTCAATTCAGCAGCTTTCAAGATAAAGCGAATATCGTCTATGGGAACATTCGTTGCAAAATCATAAACTTTGCCAAAGGCCAATACGATTTCGTCATTGCAATGCTGCTCGCATGTATCATTTTCCTGACTGTATATTATCTCTTTATTTTTTTCGATATAAGAAAAATTGGTATGCGTCGTTTTTATAATAACAGTTGAACTGTCGTTCCCACTCATACAGTGAACTTCGATATACAACTTGTCACATACGCCATCTTTTAGTCCTATTTCGATCTTTTTGTCAGCTATGTATTGTTTTCCCTCTTCCAGTTTATCGCTGGTCAAATCTTTGAGTACCTGCAATCCGTATTCACTTTTACCCACTAAGGCACCTAATGCAATAGCTATTGGTAAACCAACCATCTTTGTACCGGGGATGCCTACCCCCATCGCATTCTTAAGAATATTTGCACTTAATAGCACACTTATCTTTTCGGGACGCTCGCCTAGAGTCTCTGTTGCTTTGGCTACACATAGCGATACAGCCGTGGGTTCAGTACAACCAATAGCCGGAACAACTTCTTTTTTGATAAGGTCTATTATTTGTTTTTCTTCCGAACAACTTAGCATATTATTTAGTACTTTTATTGATTCCAAGTACAAAGATAGACCTTCTTTTTTTTCTTTAGTCAATATATAAATTTTATTGACAGATTATCTTTGTCTATTACTGTTAAAACCCTATTTTTGCCTTATAAAACGAATGAGCTGCTTTACATTATGAACAAAAAAAAGAAAATATATGTTATCATAAATCCTGTTTCGGGAACGTCGTCGAAACAAGGACTACCAACTAAGATAGCTCAAGCTTTGGATCCACACAAATTCGATGTTCATATCTTTATAACAGGCTATGCAGGCCATGGCTCAGAGATTGCCAGTCAAGCAATTAAAGACAAGGTAAATTATGTAATTGCAGCAGGTGGCGATGGCACTGTAAATGAAGTGGCACGCACGCTTATCGGGTCTGATATTGCATTAGGAATTATTCCTATGGGATCGGGCAACGGCTTAGGGCGCGAGTTAAACATCCCAACCGATGCGAAAAAGGCTCTGGCTGTTATCATGGAAGAGAATGTAGTTTCGATCGATTATGGCAAGGCTAACGGACATATATTTTTCTGCACATGTGGTGTCGGGTTCGATGCTGTTGTAGCAGAAAAGGTATCAGGAAAAAAGAGCAGAGGCTCACTTATGTATGTAAAGAATATGTTCGAATCTTTTATAGAACAAAAATCTGAAACTTACGAAATAATTTGTCCCGAAGGTACAATCAAAGATAAAGCGTTTGTAGTGACATGTGCCAACGCCTCTCAATATGGCTATAATGCACATATAGCCCCTCATGCCGACATACAGGATGGCTTGATGAATATATCGATATTGAAACCGCTAACTATTCTCGATGTTCCGCAAACTACAGTTCAACTTTTCACCCGTAATCTGGACGACAATAAGAAAATGATAGAACTTCTAACTAAGGAAGCTACGATCAAACGGGAAAAAGAAGGAATAATGCATATAGACGGCGATCCGATACAAATGGGAAAAGAGATACATGTCATCATAATCCCTAAAGGTTTGAACGTATTAGTGCCAAAAAATCCACCAAAGAAACACCCACTAGATCCGCAAGAAATAATATTAAATATATTGCGATCGATATCAAAATAAAATAAAAGGGACACTTAAATTAAGTGTCCCTTTTGTATTCTTAGAAAGTCATATCGAATGATATACGAAATCCATCTTTACTGATATCCGGATGATCCAAATAGTTAAGACGGCGGACATAATCGATACGGAAAAATTTGAAAATATTCTCTATACCCACATTATACTCCATATATGGCGTATTACTCGTTGTATAAGTTGTTTGAGGTAATATCAGCAAGTCGTGATTGTATGTAGGGTTATTTCTTTTGCTTAATTCCCCATAGAATCCACGGAACCCTGCTACTTCTCTCCATTTGAGTACCTTAATAAAAGGTATACGATTGAAAAGCCACCCACCCATGTGGTAGTAGATCTCCCATGTAACCTGAGAATCGTGAACGAACTCTAAAGGATTGATCATATAGAAACTTCCTTTCTGTATCGTATACGAGTTGTTGGCACTTGGTGTAATCAATAAAGGAAAAGGTATTTCGCCCCATATTTTCTCGGCTTGAGCAGAGAAGGTGAGTTTTCCAAATGGAGAAACCCATTTTTCTTTAAGAATAGAGAATGATGTTTTATTATAATCGTATTGACCTCCTAAAACATCTTTCAAAGCAATAGCATGTGACAAATTTATTACGAATTTCTCAGAAGGAATCGCAAACCTCTTTCTTCGTTGTTGAAAGAACTTTTCATTTGGAGCATAACGTAATGCAAGGGATGTTTCCGTTATCTGAATATTGCTTACAGAGTATTTATTGCCCAATTCGTCGATCTTCTCAAACAATAGATTCCCTGCCGGACTCTCGTCTGATAATTGAGTTGATAAATTGAATGAAAAACCATTGTGATATTCTCTATTATAAGATACCTGCATTTGCCTGTTATAAGTCAATTTCTCATTTCTAGACGGTCTGATGGACATTAATATATTATCTCGTTCAGCCTGTAAAAATCGCTGACCAAGATTATTCATATCATATTTATAAGCAACTGTCAGATTATTCTGTGGATATTCATTTTTATGTTTTTCTACTTCATTGAACGCCCATGTAGCTTCACCATAATATTTGAATCGACCGTCGCGTGTTCCATAAGCTCCATAGCCATACAAAAATAAATTGGGATGAAAGTATTTTGTCGTTGTTGCTGTTAAGCGGAAACGATTACCCTCAACCGGATTATAACTATAAAGAGTTGGTACAGTTCCTATCTCAATTTTATTAAGCTCGGGAACTTTTGATGTTTGTACATAGCCCGTCGAGATTATATTACCAGCATTCAACAATACTCTGAATAGAAAAACTTTGTTCATGTCATCCATCATCATATCCATACGATAATCTTTCTGATGATTCTCCGGACGATTTTCTGACCAGAATTCTTTTGGGCGTTTCAGATAATCTTTTTCGAAGCTAACAGGCGCTTCTAAATTATATACCGAATCCGGTGCTACCCCAAATTCGAAATCACTTAGTGTCTGGGTCTTGTCTACATAGAATTTTACTGCATCAAGCATCGATAAGTCCATTGCCATACGTTGTTCGTGTGGCACCCATTTACCAGATTCCGTCTGTATAAAATCGTGTTCAATAACCAACTCTTCCACAAAGTTGATATTCATTTTTTTAGGAGTTCTCAATATAGCTCTTTTCACGGCATAGGTACTGTCTGCTGTAATATAAAGCGTTCCGGTGAATCCTATATCTCTCGAATTGAATGGGGCAAAAGACAGGTTTATAACCTTTTGCCCGTCAATATAAACAGTATCGTTCAGATACCATTTGTAGAAATTAACGGAACTATGTTCACTCAATGGGCTAATAAAACTATGATAGAGAAGAGTTATAGAATTATCATAGATCGATACATCTTTGAATGTCTCGGCTATAATAGCATCTATACCCTCTGTGTCTATTACCTTGTCTATTCCCTCTATGTGATATCCTTTAACTATTTTCTTATTTGTCTTCGGTTCTTTACGGTAATGGTTTTCCGATGTTTTTTCACGTAAAGAGAATGGTAAGATCGGTTTATTATCAATAATAGATGTATCAATATAATTGGGTAAAAACTTATATCTTTTGAATTGAGATTGTTCAGGTTTAAAATCGTTCAGGGCAAAGAATATCCGCTCATACTCATTGTACTGATAATATTCTTCTGATGTTATATTATTATCATGCTTATGTGCTATAACCTTCTTGATTAATTCGACAGCAGGATTATCTTTTTTGGAATATTTTTCTTTTTTAGGACGTACAATTACTTCCTGTAAAGCTAAGTCTTCGGGTTCTAAAAATATATCCTGCACGGTTGCTTTCCCTGCCGGAATTGTAAATTTCTTCGTTTTATATCCTATAAAAGAAGCTACGACAACAGTATTGTTATTCCTGTTACTCAATTTAAATTCCCCATCATTATCTGAAAAAACGCCATTAGTAGTATTTTCAAACTGAATAGTAACAAACGGCAATGTTTCGAGAGTCAGGGAGTCTTTTATAATTCCCCTGATAGATGTGACATTTTGTGCAAGGGTATAGGTGCATGAAGTAAAGAAGAATATAAGAAATATACCAGCTTTTTTATTGATAATATTGTATAGTAACGTTTTATTCATTAATTAAATTATTGTAATTGTAGCCCTTAGGCATTTATTACGAAATCAAGAGTAAACCCCATGTAAATAACGAGTTTACTCTTGATTTGTTTTGACAATAAAGAATTATTATCAATTAATTCATCAATTTGCGATAACGTATACGCTTCGGTTCTACATTACCCAAACGAGCTTTTTTGTTTTCTTCGTAATCACTATAACCACCTTCGAAATAAAATACTTCCGAGTTTCCTTCGAATGCCAGTATATGTGTACAAATACGATCTAAGAACCAACGGTCATGGGAAATCACAACAGCACATCCTGCGAAATTTTCAAGACCTTCTTCCAAAGCACGTAGTGTATTTACGTCAATATCATTGGTCGGCTCATCGAGTAAGAGCACATTTGCCTCCGATTTCAGAGTTAAAGCCAAATGTAAGCGATTACGTTCACCACCTGATAGCACACCACAAAGTTTTTCCTGATCTCCACCTGCAAAGTTGAAGCGGGAAAGATAAGCACGAGCGTTAATTTCTTTTCCACCGACACGTACAAATTCAGTACCTCCCGATATTACCTGATATACTGTTTTGTTAGGATCAATATCAGTATGCGATTGATCTACATAACCAATCTTTACAGTTTCGCCCACCTCAAAGGTTCCTTTATCGGCAGTTTCCAATCCTTGTATAAGGCGGAACAAGGTTGTTTTACCGGCTCCATTCGGCCCAATAATACCAACAATACCCGATGGTGGAAGCATAAATTCTAAATTATCGAATAGTAATTTATCTCCAAAGGCTTTACTAACACCATGTGCTTCGATTACCTTATTACCCAAACGAGGACCGTTAGGGATAAATATCTCGAGTTTCTCTTCACGTTCTTTTTGATCGGAGTTCAATAATTTTTCATACTCATTCAGACGGGCACGACCTTTTGCCTGACGGGCTTTAGGAGCCATTCTCACCCAATCCAACTCGCGTTCGAGTGTCTTGCGGCGTTTGCTGGCTTGCTTTTCTTCCTGCTCCATACGCTTAGTCTTTTGCTCCAGCCACGAAGTATAGTTTCCTTTCCAAGGAATACCTTCACCTCTGTCTAGTTCAAGAATCCATCCTGCCACATGATCAAGGAAATAACGGTCATGCGTAATACAGATAACTGTTCCCGCATATTGTTGTAAATGTTGCTCTAACCAGTCAATCGATTCAGCATCCAAGTGGTTAGTCGGCTCATCGAGCAACAATACATCCGGTTCTTGAAGCAATAAGCGACATAATGCAACACGACGAGCTTCCCCTCCCGATAGATTTGCAGCTAATTGATCTTCCGGCGGACAACGGAGGGCATCCATCGCACGCTCCAGTTTACTATCTATGTTCCAAGCATCGGTAGCGTCTATTTTGTCTTGAAGTTCTGCCTGACGGGCAAGGAGTTTGTCCATCTTGTCAGCATCTTCATAGTTTTCGGGCAATCCGAACAATTCATTTATTTCCTCATATTCTTTGAGGGTATCCATTATTGGTTGTACACCTTCCTGTACAATTTCTTTTACTGTTTTTGTCGGATCTAATTTCGGATCTTGCTCCAGATAACCTACCGAAAATGTTTTATCTGATACAACTTCGCCTTGAAATTCTTTTTCTATTCCGGCAATAATTTTCAGGAGGCTCGATTTTCCTGAACCATTCAAACCTATGATACCGATTTTAGCACCATAGAAAAATGAGAGATAGATGTTTTTTAATACTTGTTTTTGTGGAGGATAAGTTTTGCTTACCCCAACCATCGAAAATATAATTTTCTTATCGTCCGACATATTTCCTTATTTTTTCTTAATTTGTTTTATATATTTATTGCTTAGGCTAGAATCTACTGACAAGTCATATAAAATACCATCTCTGAAAGATTTGCGTTCCATTACTACTTCTTCCAATACAGTTGTATTTCCTAGTGTTAAATTATTCAATTTATCTAATTCTTCATATTCACCAAGAGGTATAAATTGATTGAGTGCCTCTAGTACAACTGTACTATCAGTGAAACTCTTTACCCTGTAAACTTGTACAGGATCGCTATATTCTTTATTTGCTAGTACGAAATCTCCTTCAACTAATGAATTTATCCACGATGCTTGGATTTCTTTATCATAAGCTTTCGCATAGTTTTCTATTGCATCTGTACCTGTCTTCTTGTGGTCAAAAACCATTTGAGCAAAAACAAATCCCAAAACAGATAAAATGATAACTACAATTAAAATGAGTTTACCTCCCCGCTGAAAAAATGACGGTCGATGCTCTGATTTCTTTTGAGTAGCTAACTTTAGAGTTTCGCTATCCCATTGGCTTTTAGATATTTTATTACCTGTTACTTCATTTATAACATCGACTCTAACGGTCGTCATAGAAATAATTCCCCACATGGTATTTCCATATGCTTCTGTTACGACAAGTTTTGCATTTTCATTGTTAAATAACTGATTTAGTTTAATTGATTCTAACTCCGAAAAGCGATATGATAAGAGCATAATTAAATATTATTTTTGATATAAAAAGCGTTTGATACTTCGTTTTGGTGTCTTTTCAAATTCCTGATCTTGTAGTCTGAAATTCGTTACCTGACTATAATTAGGTAATCGTTTGTTTATTGTTTTCAATTCGGACACAAAGATATTGGAATAATCCTTCTCTTTCAAATCATTCCTTGTCATATAATCTTTATCAGGATAAATAAGAGCTATTAATTTACCATTCTCTTCTATTATGAGCGATTCTCCGACATAAGGAGAATTATTGAAAAAGTCTTCTATCTCTTCCGGATATATATTTTGTCCCGACGAACTAAGAATCATTGTTTTACTGCGTCCTTTTATATATACAAACCCCTCATTATCAACGATACCAATATCACCTGTTTTCAGCCAGCCATTGCTATCTAACACAGCTTTTGTTGCATCAGGATTTTTATAGTAGCCAAGCATCACATTCTCTCCTCTTACTACTATTTCGCCTATCTCTGTTTGCGGATTAGGCGAGTCCACCCACACTTTCATCCTGTCTACTGCACGTCCACAAGATCCCGGCTTGTATGTCTTCCAATATTCGTAAGTAATCAACGGACCGCATTCTGTCATGCCATAGCCCACTGTATATGGAAACTTAATATCAGACAAAAATTGCCCTACCTCTTTATTAAGAGCAGCTCCACCGATAACAACTTCCTCTAATTTGTTCCCGAATATAGGCATAAGTTTTTCTGCTACTTTTGCATATATTTTCTTTCTGAAAAATGGTATCTTGCGCAACGTTTTTACAGGCTGCTTATTCAATTCGACGAATACTTTATTTTGAATTATCTTTTCGATAATCAATGGTACAGCTAAAACGAGAGTAGGATTCACTTTCGAAAAAGCATCCAGTATAATCTGTGGTGAAGGCACACGTGTTAAGAAGTGAATATGAGAACCTTTAGCTATCGACAATAGTACTTCGAAAGCTAGTCCATACATATGTGCCATAGGCAACATACACACAATTCCGTCTCCCGCCTTTACAAATTGGATATTATCTATTGCATAGCGAGTATTAGACCAAAGGCTACGATAAGGTATCATCACCCCTTTGGGACTACTTGTTGTGCCTGATGTATAGTTCAACACAGCCATTTCTTCAGGTTCCTCATCGTGAAAGGTCACATCAGATTTAGAATATCCATTTGGATACTTCTCCTTAAATGCTATTTCCCATTCAGCATAAGTAGCAAGAAATTCTTTATTACGTGCTTTTAGTACTTCAAAGTCGTCAATCATCATAATAGTCTCGAGCGCAGGCATTTCTACCGGATCGAGTTTTGCCCACACCGATTCACCGACAAAGAGTATTTTAGCATCGGAATGATTCACTATATTATGAACACTTTCGCCACTAAACTCATGTAGAATAGTTGTTATAATAGCTCCATAACCAAGTGATGCAAAAAAAGATATTGCCCAATTTGCAGAGTTACGTCCACAAACAGCAATTTTGTCTCCTTTTTTAATATCAAGAGTATCGAACAGTATATGTAACTTTGCTATTTCGCGGGCAAAATCTTTATACAAATATGTATCTCCATTATAATCAGTTAGCGCAGGCCTGTCCCAATTATCGATAATCCCATCTTTGATGAGTGTCAGAAATTTATTGTCATTCATATTGAATACGTTATTAAACAGTTTGTTAATACAATACCTCCTCTTCAAGTAAACTATATTCAAATAAGTGTAAATAGAAATACAGTCACTTACAGAAGCAATGAAAAGCCTTTTACTCTTGACTTACATTTATAACAAACTAAAGTGTACAAATGTAAGTAAAATCTAAGAATTTGTCTAAAATTTTCAGATTTGAAGTTTAGAATGAGCAAAAGCCTCTCTAACAGCTAAAAATAGATATTATAAATCAAACCATTCCGAATTTATTGAATTAATTCAACTAATTTGCACCTTTTTAGTTACGATATGAGTAAGAAGCAATAAATTAGTTATTTTTGTGTTTTATATTATATATATTATCTGCTTGATTATAGGTGTTACATCATAAAAAAATAAATGCGCTATTACTCATAATCAGCGTATTGTTCATTTTTCTATATTCGTCGTGTTCAAACAAAAAGAATACGACTGTTACACGTGCATACCATTCCATCAATACACGTTACAATATACACTTCAATGCCGAAGAGGCGTATAAAGAAGCACTCAAAGCAAAAAACAACAGCAGAAACGATAATTTATCGCAGATACTCAATATATTCCCCGACAATTCGGATACAACGAAACAAGAAGGTTCCGGCAGTTTCACTACTACAATTGATAAAACGACTACCGCAATAAAACTACATTCTATAAAGACGAAACCATCTCGTAATCCTAATCGTCGGAATGATGTCCGTTATCAGGCATGGTTACAACAAAAAGAATTCAATCCATTTCTGCAAAACACATGGCTGCTGTTAGCTAAAGCCGAATTTCAGGATGGAGATTATTTACGTTCTATCACTACCTTTCTGTATATCACTAAAATATATAGTACAAATCCTGAGATTGTAGGTGAATGCCGTTTGTGGATAGCCCGCGCATATACTGAGATGGGCTGGATGTATGAAGCGGCAAATGTATTACATAAAATGGAACTCGCAGGCGGACCTCCCGAGAAACACAGAGGACTATATGCAGCGGTAAAGGCAAATTATTTGGTTCGCAATAATGAATTTGAAGAGGCTATTCCTCATCTCATTTATGCTATTGACAAAGAAAGAGACCGCACTCAAAAAATGAGAATGAGGTATCTTTTGGGACAAATCTATACCAAGTTAGGAGATAAAACTAATGCAAATCTGGCTTTCCTATCTGTAAAAGGGTTAAGTACACCATACAGATATGTATTCAATGCAGAACTTCGTCAAATGGAACTATCTGAGCTAAGTACGAAAGAAACGGTAGCCCGATTGGACAAAATGGCAAGGAGTTCAAAAAATGAAGATTATCTCGATCAAATATACTTTACTATAGGTAATACTTATTTGCAACAGCAGGATACCACAAAAGCAATAGAAAATTACCGAAAAGCAATAGAAAAAAGTAAGCGCAACGGATACGACAAAGCGATTGCTCAGGTTACACTGGGCGATCTGTATTATAATCAGCGGGAATTTATTTCAGCACAGCCATTTTATGCAGATGCTTTGAGTCAATTGAAAAAAACACATTCTGATTATGCTAGAGTAGCACTTCGTTCATCTGTATTAGACGAATTGGTAGTACACGCAAAAGTATTACACGAACAAGACAGCCTTCAACACCTTGCTCAATTGCCCGAAACGGAACGCCTGGACATAATCAACAAAAAAATAGAAGGTCTGAAGAAAGCAGAGGCCGAAAAGATAAAAGCTGAGGAACTCGAAAAACTCCAAGAAGAACGCAACGAACGGATTTCGAGTTGGGATGATCTCGAACGCGAAAGTTTATTCCAAAACAATAATCCGACACCTCCAGCACAACAACAGCAGCAAGCTGCCAATTTTGGTCAGCAGGGGGATGTTACATCTTTCTATTTCTACAATCCACAAACAGTGGAACAAGGTAAAATAACTTTTCAAAATCAATGGGGCAATCGTAAGCTGGAAGATGATTGGCGCAGGCGCAATAAAGCGGCGTCATCTTTTGCTGATATGGACGAACCTGACGAGGATGCACCAGTAGATGATCAGCCAAAGATAGCAGAAGACAATAATAGCATTGAGACAAAGGCTACAAACCAAGACATCTATTCGGTTGACTATTATTTGCAGCAACTTCCGTTCACAGAAAAGGCTATAAAAGAGTCGAACGATCTTATTGAGAATGCACTTTTCAATATGGGTAAGATATATAAATATAAATTGGGCGATTTGGATCTGGCAATCGATGCATTCACAACAGATATCAGGCGTTTCCCGAATACACCTAATCTGGAAGAAATTTATTATCAGCTATTCCTTATTTATATGCAGCAAGGCAATCACGATATGATGGCATCGTACCGCTCCCGACTGTTAACTGAATTCCCGCAAGGAGTGTATGCAAGACCTTTATCCGATCCTGATTATGAATGGAATTTCAGACACATGGCATCATTGCAAGATTCGCTTTATGAAGCTACATATCAGGCTTATTTGTCTACTGACACTAAAACAGTAAGGGATAACTATAATACGATACAGGACAAGTATCCGTTTGGAGATCTTATGCCTAAGTTTGCGTTCTTGAATGCATTGTCGTATGCTCAAACTCGTGATGCTGTCAACTTAGGTAATAATCTGAAAGAATTAATAGATAAATATCCTAAGGCTGATGTCACCCCATTGGCTACAGAAATACTCAGTCGAATAAAAGATGGACAAATACTATTATCAAACGGTTCGCCGATAAGAAGTCTGGACTGGAGCCGTGCGTTCCTTAGTGACAGCACGATGGTGGGAGAAGATGGTAAAACAATAGAATATTCCGATTCTTTGAATACACAGTATTTATTATTGCTTAGATTTAAAGCTAATTCGATAGACCGAAATGAATTACTATATCAAGTAGCGGATTATAATTTCTCTAATTATGTTATCCAGACATTCGATCTGAATTTTGAGACAGATAAAGTAACAGAAACTCTTCAAATAAGAGGCTTTGAGAAATTCTCGAATATACGTTCTTATATAAACAGAGCATTCGAAGAAGATGGACTTTTCCATCACATGGACACATCGATTGTAGCGATTCCTATATCCGTAGAGAATTATACGACCATGCTTCCACGCCTAGGGTTAGATGCATATATCACATTCTTCGCTGAACATTTCGGTGAACAGCTACCTAATCTGATCAATTACTGGAAAACGCATGAAATACAGATGATTGAAACAGAAGATGATGAATTTGAGTATCCGGCAGATAAACCGTTGGTAGAACCAATAGAAGAAAAACTGAGCAGCGGAGACATAAAAGTCGTTCCTGATAATAACAAAGAAAAACCAGTAGATAATAAACAACCTCAAAAGAAAGACGAGGAGAAAAATAAAACAGATATAAATGCCGATGACTTATTGACTAAAGATCAGTTGGAGGCAGCAGGGAAAATAAATGATGCGCTAGAATCGGTTGAAGATATTGTAAATAACCCGGTAGACGGTATCAAAAACCTATTTGGTAAATTCAAGAATAAAGAAAAACTGACGAAGGAAGAAAAAGCAGCATTAAAAGAAGAACAAAGAATTGAAAAAGCCCTTCAAAAAGAATTGAAAGCTATTGAAAAAGCGAAACAAGATTCAATTAACAGCGCCGAAAAAGCAATTCAGGATTCTATCCAAAATGCTGAAAAATTGAAACTTCAACAACAAAGAGCTGCCGAACTGGAAAAAGAAAATACGGCGAAGGCTATCGCAAAGGAAAAACAAGACGCCATTAAACAACGGGAAGCAGAGCGTAAAGAAAAGATTCGTTTGCAAGAGGAACGTCGTCGTGAGCTCGAAAAAGAGCGTAAAGAAAAAGAGAAAGCCAGAGAACAGCTCCGTAAGCAGAAAGAAAAAGAAGCTAACGAAAGACGTAAACAGCAAGAGAAAAACCGAAAATAATTTTCAGTTTTATACCCGAATCGGTAAAAAGATTGATATTTATAGTCATGGTTAACAAAAAAAAACATTAAGTTTGTAATAGTGAAAAACTTGGGAGCAACTTCCATCCTAAAACAATAATAATTATGAATGAGAACCTAAATCCGGAACTGCCTGTAGAAAATATCTCTGACGATGTTACTAATACTGAAACGATAGAAGAGACAACGACAACGCAACCGGAAATTACTACAGAGGCTTCTGTGCCAAAGAATCAGGCTTTGACAAAAGAAGAAATTATCGAAAAACTGAAGAACTTATCAGCTCAAACAGAAGTGCCTCACCGTACAGAAGTGGAAGCATTGAAACAAGCTTATTACAAACTTAGATCAGCGGATATTGAAGCAGCAAAGGCAGCTTACCTAGAAGCCGGTAATGATGCTGAGTCTTTTACTCCAGAAAATGACCCGAGTGAAGATGTTGTAAAAACATTTTTAGCAGAGATCAAAGAGAAAAGAGCTGGTCAGGTAGCTAACGAAGAAAGACAAAAAGAAGAGAACTATAATAAAAAATTACAGATAATAGAAGGAATAAAGAACTTGACCGAAAGTTCGGAAGATTTCAATAAACTGTATAAAGAATTTAAAGATCTTCAACAACAATGGAATGAAATATCATTGGTACCACAGGCTAAGGTTAAAGAACTGTGGAAATCGTACCAGATATATTCAGAGAAGTTTTACGATCTGATAAAGATAAATAATGAGTTTCGCGATTATGATTTCAAGAAAAATCTGGAACTTAAAAAAACACTTTGCGAATCGGTAGAAAAATTAGCTGAAGATGCTGATGCTGTTTCTGCTTTTCACCAATTGCAAAATTTCCACGATCAATGGCGCGAAATTGGTCCTGTGGCGAAAGAACTACGTGAAGAGTTATGGACTCGCTTCAAAGATGCATCGACTGCCATTAATAAATTATACCAATCTCACTTCGAAGGTTTGAAAGGAAAAGAAGAAGAAAATCTTATTCAGAAAACCGCCATATGTGATGCTTTAAAAGCAATCGACTATTCTACTTTAGTTTCATTTAAAGAATGGGATGAGAAAAGCAAAGAAGTAATAGAATTGCAGGCAAAGTGGAAAACTATCGGATTTGTTCCTAAAAAAGTAAACACTCAGATATTTGAAGAATTCAGAGCTTTATGCGATACCTTCTTCGAAAAGAAAAGTGTATTCTTTAAAGGTATTAAAGAGGACATGGATTCCAACCTTGAAAAGAAACGTGCTTTATGTGAACGTGCCAAAGCTTTAAAAGACAGTGTGGAGTGGAAGAAAACAGCAGAAGAACTCATTTCTATTCAAAAAGAATGGAAAACTATCGGTACTGTTTCCCGTAAATACTCCGATGCTATCTGGAAAGAATTTGTATCGGCTTGTGACTACTTCTTTGAGCAAAAGAAAAAGAATGATTCTTCAAGCAAAGGAGAAGAGGTAGAAAATCTGGCAACTAAAAAAGAAATTATTGAGAAAATAAATAATATAGAACACTCTTTAGAGGCTTCTGAAGCGATTGCTAAAGTTCGCGAATTATCAGAAGAATGGCATAAGATAGGATTTGTTCCGTTTAAAGAGAAAGACAAAGTTTACAAAGAATTTCATCAGGCTGTAGATGCTCATTACGACCGCTTGAAAATGGATAAGGCAGAACGTAGAATGGAAGCTTTCAAATCGAATATGAAAGATATTTCTAAGCACGACAATCCACGTAAAGTGCTGTATAAAGAAAGAGATTATCTATCGCATCAGTATAATAAGTTGAAATCGGACCTTCAAACTTATGAGAACAATATCAGTTTCTTATCTATATCATCTAAGGGTGCGAACAGTTTACTGAAAGATGTAAATCACCGGATTGAGAATCTTAAGAACGAAATGGATTTGATTGCTAAGAAAGTGGAAGCTCTTGATGAAAAACTAAAAGAAATGGAATAGTCAAACGGACTAATAATAATAATAGAAACGCCCTACTCTTCGGAGTAAGGCGTTTTTTATTTTAAAGCTATTCGGTAAATTATTACATCTATGCTCCTACTCTTTGTTTAGACTTTTGAGTAAGCCGTATCACTCCTCTCAACAGTAAGAATATAATTATCTGAACAAAGATGATAAACACTCCCGATGGTACGTCTAAAACAACCGAAAGGAATAAGCCTAAGATACAACCAACGAATCCAATGAGAACAGATAATAAAACGATCTTACCGAAGTTGGATGTAAACAAATTAGCCGTCATCTGAGGTACAGTCAGTATAGATATTAAAAGAACGATACCAACCAAACGGATAGATAATACAATAGTGACAGCGATAAACATCATCATAATGTATTTGATCGTATTGACCGGTAAATTACGTGTCTTAGCAAAATCGGGATCGAAAGCCGCATACATAATCTCCCTTCTGAACAAAGCAAAAACAACGAGTAAAATAACCGAAAGTATTGCCAGATAGGTAATATCAAGAGATGTTATCGTCAATATGTTTCCAAAAAGGTAATCGGATAAATTAGGGGCAAAACCCGGCTTAAGATAAATAAAAATAATACCGATAGCCATACCCAACGACCAGAATGTTCCGATAGCCGAATCTTCGCGCACGCCTTGTCTGGACGATAACCATTCCATACCAAAGGCAGACAGGATAGAAAATATCAATGCCGACAGAATAGGATTCCATCCGAAAAAGAAGCCTATCCCCAATCCACCCATCGATGCATGCGTAATACCGCCACTTACAAAAACCAAACGGCGGACAACAACGTACGTGCCTATAATACCACATGCTATACTCGCCAAAAGGCTACCTAACAAGGCATTTTGAAAGAAAGGATATGACAGTAAGTCAAAAAATTCCATCTATATATTAAATAAGATTTGCACTTAGAAATTTACGAATAAGACCTTCATCTTCACCTCGTCGGGCAATATAGGCTTCTGCCTGATCCTCCAAGATATTACCTATATTAAAATATTTCGACTGAGGATGTGAAATAATTATACCACTCACCGAAGCATTGGGTAACATAACACCATTTTCGGTCAGCTCCACTCCTATCTCGGTTGATTGCAATAAATTATCATTCAACAAAAAATTAATAGACTGATCGGGTATTGACGGATAACCTACTGCGGGACGAATACCTTGATATTTAAGCGTGAACATATCATTTACACTTAGATTTTCTTCGGGAGCAAACCCCCAATATTCTTTCCTTATTTTAGCATGTAGCCACTCTGTTGTAGCCTCTGCCAAACGGTCTAGTACGGACTTAAGCAGAAGAACACGGTATTCATCGCCTTCCTTCTCGTACTTATTCAACAGCTCATCCGAACCTGCTCCGGCTGTTACCGTAAAGCCTCCTACATAATCTTTCTTACCTGAAGATTTGGGAGCAACAAAATCGCAAAGAGATAGATATTCATCTTTATCGTTCTTCTTTTGTTGACGAAGCATCGGGAAGCGTACATCGTTGATATACAAAGATTCATTATCGCTATATGCTTCAAAAACGCCGAATACAGCACGAATATAATCTGCTTTATCGAAGATCAACTGATCTAATAACAAACGTGCATCCCTATATAATTGAGCACCTTCATTCGCTTTTTCCCTTTCTCTCTCGGGGAAAGTGGCAAGCCACGCGGCCTGACACGAAGGGCAATCATCTACATTTTCGATAGTGGCATAACGTGCTGATAAATTCCATGAGTGAAAGAAGAATTTCCAATCCACATACGGAACAATCTCATCGATTGTAATATTTTTCAATACCTGTCGACCCTCGACATTCGGTGTCGGAGTCTTATAAGTAACCCAATCGACTTTCATCCCTTTATGTTCAACTTTAGCAAAAGGCAATAGATCAATTTTCTTATCTCCAGCCGAGTCTCTCAACGAAGAATATTCTTGTCGTACTTCGCTTATGTATTCTACCCTTGTGGATGGATTAATCAGTTTTGCTACAGCAGACGGAGCTTGCGAAGCATCTTTCACATATACTACTGCTCCATTGTTATATTTAGGTTCTATCTTGATTGCAGTATGTAATTTCGATGTAGTAGCACCACCAATCATGAGAGGCATGGTAAAACCAGCCTTATCCATTTCGTGAGCCACAATACTCATTTCTTCGAGCGAGGGGGTTATCAGTCCACTAAGGCAAACAATATCAGGATTTTCCTCTTTTATTTTTTGAATAATTACCTCAGGCGGAGTCATTACTCCAAGATCGATAATCTCGTAATTATTACACGCAAGAATAATAGAAACGATATTCTTACCAATATCATGCACATCGCCCTTTACTGTTGCGATGAGTAACTTGCCTGCTTTATTACTTCCGGCAGAAGACGATTTTTGTGCTTCCAATGTCGGTTGAAGTATAGCGACTGCACGTTTCATTGTACGGGCAGTTTTCACCACTTGCGGTAAGAACATCTTACCCGAACCGAACAGTTCTCCTACTTTGTTCATTCCAGCCATCAAAGGCTTGTCTATTATATCGACAGCCATAGGATATACCCTGAGCGCCTCTTCTAAATCTTCATCCAGATAGTCACTGATACCTTTTACCAACGAATATTTAATACGCTCATCCAATTCGTACGAACGCCATTCTTCTACCTTTTGTTCTGTTTTGCCGTTTTTTTCATTCTTGACTCTTTCGGCGTATTCGATGAGTTCATCTGTAGACTCAGGTCTGCGATTAAAGATAACATCTTCTACTAAGTTTCTTAAATCGGTCGGGATATCTTCATAAATAACTGATTGTCCCGGGTTAACGATTCCCATATCCATTCCTCGCTGAATAGCGTAATACAAGAATATAGAATGCATCACTTCCCGTATATAGTCATTTCCACGGAATGAGAATGAAAGATTACTTACTCCTCCACTTATTTTAGCATTAGGTAAGTTTGCCTTTATCCAATCGATTGTATTCAGAAAATCAACAGCATAACCACGGTGTTCTTCTATACCTGTGGCAATAGCTAAAATATTAGGGTCGAATATTATATCGTTCGAATTAAATCCATCATTCACCAACAGATCATAAGCTCGCTTACAAATTTCTATTCTACGCTCGAAACGGTCAGCTTGTCCTTGTTCGTCGAAAGCCATTATAATAACAGCTGCCCCATATTGGCAAACCAAACGTGCCTGACGCATAAATTCTTCTTCGCCACCTTTAAGCGAGATCGAGTTAACGACTGCTTTACCCTGTACACATTTCAATCCTGCTTCGATTACCGACCATTTAGATGAGTCGATCATAACAGGAATACGTGACACATCAGGATCAGAAGCCACAAGATTGAGGAAAGTGGTCATTTCTTTCTCTCCATCGAGCAATCCTTCATCCATATTTACATCGAGAATCTGTGCACCATCTTCTACCTGTTTATGGGCAATGGTCAAAGCTTCTTCGTAATTCTCTTCTTTGATTAAACGAAGAAATTTGCGAGAACCGGCTACATTACAACGCTCACCAATATTTATAAAATTGATTTCGGGTGTTGCTTCAAGTAGTTCCAGCCCCGAAAGCCACATATATTTAGGTTTGGGAGCCGGTCTATGCGGCTCTGCTCTTCTTACCATATCTACATAAGTAGCAATATGATCGGGGGTAGTACCGCAACATCCACCTACTATATTTACCAATCCCTCGTCAATATATTCTCTTATTTGCATTGCCATCTTCTCGGGAGTCTCATCATATTCTCCGAATTGATTTGGCAAACCGGCATTAGGATGTGCCGATATAAAATTAGGTGCAAGGCGACCCAATTCTTTCAAAAATGGTTTCATATCGGAGGCACCGAACGAACAGTTCAAACCGACAGACAGATAATCAATATGACTTATCGAAGCTAAAAATCCACCTATTGTCTGACCGGATAGCGTACGACCTCCTCTATCGGTAAGAGTTACCGAAATCATTATAGGCAAATCTATATTACGATCTTTACGAACCTCATCGGCAGCAAAGAGTGCAGCCTTGGCATTTAATGTATCAAATATAGTTTCGATAAGCAGCAAGTCTACACCACCATCTACCAAGCCTTCTATTTGCTCTTTATATGCCTGATGCAAATCGTCGAATGTAACAGCTCTATAAATAGGATTTTCTACCTTAGGACTCATCGAAGCTGTTTTATTTGTCGGTCCTATCGATCCTGCAACGAAACGAGGTTTATCGGGATTTTTATTTGTATAATCATTCGCAGCTTTACGAGCTAGTTTAGCTGCTGCAACGTTTATTTCCCGTACCAGATGAGCCATGTGATAATCGTCTAACGAAATAGAAGTCGCATTGAAAGTATTAGTTTCAATAATATCTGCTCCGGCATCCAAATATTCTCTATGAATTGTCTCTATCACATCAGAACGGGTAAGACAAAGTAAGTCATTATTGCCCTTCAGCAAAGTAGCTGAATCCTTGAAACGTTCCCCTCGAAAGTCTTCTTCGACTAGCTGGTAACGTTGTATCATGGTACCCATAGCACCATCTAATATGAGAATTCTCTCTTTTAATATATCTTGTATTTTGCTCATTATAATTTTAATTTACACCTTAATTTATTCGTTTTCGTACCTTAGTTTTATTGAACGAACTTGATAATATTCACTCCAGTGAATAACATTCTCTAAATATTCAAACTGATAATCTAAAGCGATCTTATTGGTCGTTACAACTATATCCTCAATCCCTTTTTCTTTTTGTTCTATGATAGATTTTTCGCGTTGATTATATGTTCGTGAAAATAAACTCAACGCATTATATGTTCTATAATACAACAATGAACAAGTAAGAATCAGTATAGTAAACAATAATATATTTGATAATCTAAAAAAAACACTCTTCAGCGAAATATTTGCATACAAAACAGATATTGATATTATCTTAAAAATAATAATTCCAAAATATGCTCTTATGGGAAACATGGGTGATAATATCGTAACAAATAAAGCTACTTCTCCTGCTATAAAAAACAATACTGAATTAAACAACACTGCTTTCCTGTTTTTGTTCTCCTTCTCTTTATACAGAAACAATATTAGCAATATTAAATATATAATTACCAGCGGGAGTATAAACTCTATGTAATGAGTTGATAATAAAATACCAACTTTAGTAAATATTCTATCGAAGAAAGGTAATTGATTATAGGCATCCATACCCATCATTTTAGGCTCTAATGCTGCACGTACCAAATTGCCGGGAGCTAATATCATTAAAGTGCACCCAATACAAGCTCCAATTATTCCAGAGATAGCCCATCTGGGAACCTTCAGTTTATTCCTTTTATAGTAAAAACAATAAGCTACCAATATCAAGACCATTGTTGATCCCATATTTTCATTTGTCCATCCGGCTATAACACCTCCCAGTAAAAAGAAAATTGTTTTAGATATACTCTCTTTGGTTTCTTTATCTATCGAATATATATAATAAGGATAAATAAACAGAAAAATGATGAATGTGGTCCATAGATAGTTGGCTGCCCCACTCATCCATAAAACATCTGTCGTAAAGCGAGGTGTGAAATAAAATATTGATAAGCCTATCAGTAAGAATACAAAAAGATTATTACTTCTATTCTTATTAGAAATTTTATACAATAAAAATACAAAAGAAACAAACACTATACTGTTTATGATATCTTGCCATAAAGGATCAAATAAAAGTAGTACCTGAAGGATAGTATGCGCAACTGTCCTTCCTCCCCATTCGAAGTAATGATGATATTGGTATTTTAGAATATTAATAAAAGTTTCGGGAAATCTCAGAGTATCCCCATGTTTAAGAATACTATAAATCCGATCATCAAAGTACATTGGATACAGGGTATTCAATACAAAAACACACATAAAAACGAGGCATGCAGTCGCGAGTAGCAACCACTTTTGTATTTGTTCGGAACAGAATTTGTTATACAAATTATTACAACACTGCAAGACTACATTCATTTTATTTACGATGACTTTATTCTATAATCGGGTACTATCTGTGTTCTTAAATACTTAATTCTTCATCGCTCTATCCATCATACGCTTATCGTCCTTTTCTCTAAGAGTTTGACGCTTATCATATGTTTTTTTTCCTTTTGCAATAGCAATATTTATTTTAGCCAAGCCTCTATCATTAATAAAGATACGTGTAGGCACAATGGTAAATCCGGTTTCTTTTACCATTCGCTCTATCTTGCGTAGTTCCTTTTTATTCAGCAAAAGCTTACGATCACGACGAACAGCATGATTGTTATATGAACCATAAAAATATTCCGTAATATTCATATTACGTACCCACAATTCACCTTTTTCCAATATACAATAAGTATCTACAAGACTGGCTTTACCCAAGCGAATAGATTTAATCTCTGTTCCGGTAAGTACAAGTCCTGCCGTAAAAGATTCGAGCAATTCATAATCGAATGTTGCCCGCTTGTTTTTTATGTTGATTGTCGATTGACTCATAATCAATTTTTCAAAATCGTTAATGTATAATCCTAATTTACAAAAATAAGCATTTTATAGCAATACATTGTCTTTTTAGCGGTATATCGAGCATATAAAAATAAGAAAGGGATCTCTTTACGAAATCCCTTTTATCTTGTATATAAGTATTTATTATTTTTCTCTGATAATAATATTTATAGCCGTACCCGATAAATCCCAATGATCGCGAATACGATTTTCCAAGAAACGTCTGTAAGGCTCCTTTACCCACTGTGGCAGGTTACAGAAAAACACAAACGTAGGAACTTGCGTATTAGGCAATTGAGTTATGTATTTTATCTTAACATACTTCCCTTTATTAGAAGGAGGTGGTGTATGCTCAATAATTGGCAATAAGATTTCATTCAGTTTATTGGTAGGTATTCTCGTCTTTTTACGCTCATAAACTTCTTTAGCAGTCTCCAAAACCTTCAATATACGTTGTTTTGTCAGAGCTGATGTAAATATAATCGGAAAATCGACAAAAGGAGCCAAACGATCGCGAACTGCTTTCTCGAAAGTTTTAACTACAACTTGCTCTTTATTTTCAACTAAATCCCACTTATTAACGCAAACAACAAGACCTTTTCTATTTTTTTGTATCAACGAAAATATATTCATATCCTGACTCTCGATTCCTTGCGTAGCATCGACCATAAGAATACATACATCTGAGTTTTCGATTGCCTTAATAGAACGTATTACCGAATAATACTCAAGATCTTCCGTTACCTTTCCTTTTTTACGAATACCTGCTGTATCTACCAGATAAAAGTCCATATTGAACTTATCGAATCGCGTATAGATCGAATCGCGCGTTGTTCCGGCAACATTAGTTACTATATTTCTTTCCTCTCCGATTAAAGCATTGATCATTGATGATTTTCCCGCATTAGGACGACCAACAATTGCTATACGAGGAATCTCTTCAAGAGGTTCTTCTTCAGACTGTTTCGTAAACTTCGAAACAATGAGATCTAACAGATCACCTGTTCCGGCACCATTAATGGCCGAAATATTGATAGGGTCTCCCAATCCTATTGAATAAAATTCTGCTGAATTGAGATGCAAATTGAAATTATCAGCTTTATTCGATACAATTATAACAGGTTTTTTAGAACGACGCAAAATATTAGCGACACTCATATCCAAATCTGTCAAACCATTCATTACATCAAGGACAAACAATATAACATCAGCTTCTTCTATAGCAATAGATACCTGCTTGTTTATCTCTTCTTCAAATATATCACCCGAGTTGACAACCCATCCACCTGTATCCACAAGCGAAAATTCGTGTCCACCCCATTCTACTTTTCCATATTGGCGGTCGCGTGTCGTTCCCGATGTTTCATCAACAATGGCCTGACGAGTTTGGGTCAAACGATTAAATAAAGTCGATTTCCCAACATTGGGACGCCCAACAATGGCTACTAAATTTCCCATAATTCTGTACGTGTATTCTAAATTTAGGCAAAGGTACGTATTTTCTACGGATTATCTTTAAACTACAACGGCTTACATTAATGCAAGCCGAATATAATAAGTGTTTTTATTTTATTTAAATATATATTTAACATTACACCAGATTATGGTATCCAGTGGATTTTTCATTTCTTGCAAACTTGAATAACCAGCAGATTTCAACGCTGTTTCCAAATCAACACTTTTGTCAGAAGAAATGATCTGAGGCTCTTTATCCGAAAGCTGATAATACAACAGACCCTCCACCCGATATAAACTATCTGTATTTCCTGTTGCTACATAGATTAACTTCTTATCAGACCTGAGAACAAATAAAGAGTCATTTTTAAATTGATAAGTTGAAACTATTTTCATGGAGTCCACGTATGTTATTATATCATTATTAAATTCGACAGTCATATATGTAAATAGCCCAGCCTTATAGCTATCGCTGAACCTTCTCCGAACTTCAGCATTTTTCACACTATCAGCATTAATAGGGTTTCCGTTACCATCAACACCTTCTATAACAAACTCCCTTCCTCCATCTGGACCACCCACATATCTCTTAAAATCAGAGACATTATTTTCACCGGTCCATCTCATCACACTACTTTTGCCATCATCGCTACCGCAACT
This sequence comes from Dysgonomonas sp. ZJ709, assembly GCF_011039195.1. Taxonomy (NCBI): domain Bacteria; kingdom Pseudomonadati; phylum Bacteroidota; class Bacteroidia; order Bacteroidales; family Dysgonomonadaceae; genus Dysgonomonas; species Dysgonomonas sp. ZJ709. Next base: position 142,898 of record NZ_JAAKEM010000004.1, on the reverse strand, counting down.
TAACAAAAAAAGAGAAAAGACAAATATTAAATATTTAAAGTTCTTCATATTATTGTTTATTATGGGTGTAAAGATAAATAAAAAAGAGGAAGCCTTATATAATAAACGGCTTCCTCTTTCATCTTATTTTGTCTCTTCTTGCTTTATCTTGTTATCAGGCCTATTTCTGCGACAAGATATTTATCACCCTTATTTGTCAACTCTGTAGGTTCTATTTTGATATAACCTGCCTTTAAAGGCTTATCTAATATTACATCTTGTTTTATCGGATTATTCTTTACATTATTAAAAATAGCATTATTGACAACTTTCGTCCAAGTTTTACCATCCTCACTAATATAGAAGTTATATCTCGATATATTGGCGGCTTCTGTTCTACCAACAGGTGTGTAAGAAAACCCTTTCAACAAATGAGCTTTTTTCATATCAATCACCAATGACTGATTTTTATCTATCGCAGCATACGTCTGGGTATCGCCATCTATTGCTTTTTCTGCTCCGGAAGGTGATAGTACGACCCAACCTATAGGAGCAATATCGTAACTCAATACTACTACCTCACTTTTTTTATTTCCATTATCTACAACAGCGATAGCTTTTACAATGCCACCATCAGGCAACGGAAACCCACCATTATATTTTGGTGAAGACAGTGTTGGTTCTGTTCCATCGAGAGTATAATAAATCACAGGGTCATTATTCACACACTGTATTGTAACCAAACCATCTTTGTCTCTTTTGATAAATGGCGCTGTAAGTTGTTCCGGAGCTTTGTATATTTCAATATTGCTCAACACAGGACAAGCCAATGCATTTGTTATATTTACTCTCACTTTTGTCGTGGTAACAGTAGGAAATCGAAGGATACGTTTGTAACCGATAGTTGTTGCTTTCGTCAATACCACCCAATCATTTTTTTCCTGATCCCAATATTCAACATTGAACTCAGACACTCGCTGCCCCAATGCAATATACTCTTGTAGCATAATACGATTAAATGTGATGTCTTTCTTAAAGTCAAGAGTCAACGATGCCGACAGAACACCGTCATCGGCTGCCCAATAAGTATCACTTTTCCCATCAGTCACATTAGCTGCTGCATAAGAGGATGAACCGCCACGTACATTAGTAGCATCGACAGAAACTCCTTCTATAAGGTTTTGACCAAAAGACTCTTCTATGGCTTTTCTAAATTCCATTAAACGTATAGAGTCATTCGGGTGAATGCGTCCTGTACGATCAGGCGGAACATTCAGCAATAGATTAGAGTTACGTCCAACCGAAGTATAATATATATCCATAAGTTGCTCGACTGTTTTCACCTTATCATCTGTAGACGGACTATAAAACCATCCCGGACGAATAGAGACATCTGTCTCTGCAGGAACCCATGCTTTACCATTAGGTTGCCCCATATTAAGTATATCGGTCGAAGGTGCTTTTGCTCCCGGTTCAAAGCCTTCTATATCCATAGTAGACCAATTGGTTTCTCCGGCAACACCACGCTCGTTACCCATCCAGCGGCAACCTGGACCGACATCACTGAATATAATAGCTTGGGGTTGGTTTTTATAAACTACATCATGGAACATATCCCAATCGTAAATCTGCTCTTTACCGGGATGTCCAGCCCCACCGTTAGCTCCGTCGAACCACTGCTCAAAAACTTCGCCATACCCGGTAAGTACTTCATTCAGTGTATTAGCAAATATTTGATTATATTCGGGAGTACCATAAGCAGGATGATTCTGATCCCAAGGAGAAAGATAAACTCCGAATTTCAAGCCGTATTCTTTACAGGCTTCCGACAACTCTTTCAGTATATCTCCTTTTCCATCTTTCCATAAACTCTCACGCACTGTATGCGTACTGTAATTGCTTGGCCACAGACAGAAACCATCGTGATGCTTTGCTGTTATAATTATGCCTTTCATCCCTGCAGCTTTAGCCGTTGCAGCCCATTGACGACAATCTACATTGGTTGGATTAAAGACTTTCGGATCTTCCTTACCATCTCCCCATTCTACATCCGTAAACGTATTAGGTCCAAAATGGATAAACATATAATATTCTAATTCTTGCCACTTCAACTGATGCTCTGTGGCAATAGCTCCATACGGTTGTGGTGGTTCCACATTCTTACAAGAGACAAAAAAACCTATAGCTAATGCTATAACTAAAAGATAGGTTTGAGTGTTTTTCATTATTAAGGGTTATTGGTTAGAATGGCTTAAAGGTAATAATTTAAATTTTGATAATAAATAGTTTTAAGATTAACAATAAAAAAAGGATAGTCGTTTGACTATCCTTTTCTGTATATATGGTCTAAATTTTAATTAATATGCCCATTTCAAATATACGGCACCCCACGTAAATCCGGCACCAAAAGCAGCTAGAATTATATTATCTCCTTTTTTAAGCTTAGATTCCCATTCGTGCAAACATAGCGGAATAGTACCTGCACTTGTGTTACCATATTTTTGGATATTGATCATAACCTTATCATCCGAAAGACCCATTCTTTTACCTACAGCCTCGATGATACGGATATTCGCTTGGTGAGGAACCAACCATGCTACATCTTCTTTAGTCAAATTATTGCGCTGCATTATCTCAACAGATACATCTGCCATACGAGATACTGCATGTTTAAATACAACCTGACCTTCTTGATACACATAGTGCATATCTTTGTCTACCGTTTCGTGCGATGCCGGATAAGCAGAACCACCACCTCTTAAATGAAGGTGAGGAATACCTATACCATCGACATGAAGGATAGAATCCATAACACCATATTCTTCTTCGGTAGGCTCCAGCATTACGGCACCCACTGCATCTCCAAACAAAGGACATGTAGTGCGGTCTTTGTAATTGGTAATAGAAGTCATTTTATCTCCTGCTACTACAATTACTTTCTTATATTTTCCCGATTTAATAAAATTAGATCCTACTTCAAGAGCATAAATAAAACCCGAACAAGCAGCTTGAACATCAAAACCCAGAGCATTTTTAATACCACAAGCTTCTGCTGTCATAGCCGCTGTACATGGAAATACATAATCGGGGGTAGTTGTTGCAAAGATAATTACCTCAACCTCTTCAGGTGTAGTATTAGTCTTTCTCAACAATTCTTTTACCGCCTCTGCTCCCATTACAGAAGTACCTCTACCTTCACCCTTTAATACACGGCGTTCCTTAATGCCTACACGCGACATTATCCATTCGTCGTTTGTATCAACTATTTTAGATAATTCCTCATTAGTAAGAATATCTTCTGGAACGTATGCTCCAATGCCGGTAATTGCAGCTCGAATCATCTTATTCTCGTTTTATTTTAATATAAATACAAAAAAATGCCCTAAAAGAATTAGGGCTTATAAGTTTTAGGCTGATTAAACCGCAGCTTCTTTCTCGATAGCTAATTTTCCTCTGTAGTATCCACATTCAGGACAAACAGTATGGAATACATGCCATGAACCACAGTTAGAACATGCTGCTAATGTAGGAGCTACTGCTTTGTCATGAGTTCTTCTTTTAGCTGTTCTTGATTTTGACTGTTTTCGTTTCGGATGTGCCATTTCTTTTTTATTATTTAGTTATGATTATTATTATCTAATAAGAAGTATAAAACCTTCTTTTAATTATTCTTTATTATTCGTCTGCAGCGACATCTTTAAGAGAATCCCAACGTGGATCAGAGAATGATGAATCATCGCCTTCAAGAGAAGTATCGTCATCTTCTTCCTCATCGTCATCATCACTATCGTCCGCAAGGGTCGCTCTATGTTTGTTCAACTTACTCGACATTCCTTTATTACATTGACCTGCCGGATGCACATGTTTCATTGGTAAGCTCAATGCTATGAATTCAAATAAGAACCAAGCAATATTGATCTCGCCATCTTCTTCCGGGATCACAACTATTTCGTCGCTTTCTTCGGTATACTCTGCTCCAAACTTTACGATCAACTTATTTTTAGTAGACACCTCCATCGAGATATCATCCAAACATCTGTCGCAAGGTACTTGTACAGACCCATTAGTGTCGAAATTAAGTTCGAATGTAGATGCTGTGTTTTTCAACATCAAAACCACATCCAGATTACCTTTTCGTATCTCGACAGTACCATCAATAAGCTCAAAATACTTGTTATCCAAGTGATATTTGAACTCATGTTTCCCTTCCGATAAAGATCTCAGGGGTATGTTATACAGGCTAAATTTTCCCACGTCTCAATTATAGTAATACTCAAAAAGAATGGCTGCAAAGGTAAAAAGTTTTTTTGAATAAATAAATATTTTACATCTAATTCTTGAGAAACAAAGGAATTAAGAGCGAATATCTATCCTTAACTTCCCTAAGTAACACATGGAAGGTTGGTTAGAACAATACGGAGAATGTTTTTTAACAAAAAAGATACTTTACAACTTCTATTTTTAATTAACAGAAAAAGGTATAAAACAAATGAGGCGTGCAATATTGCACGCCTCATCTTTTATCTTATCAAAAAACGGATTAATATTCACGTCTTCTGAAGCCACCACCGTTTCCACCTCTGTTGTTGTCGAAGTTTCTACGTGGACGGTCACCTTCTGTGCGAGGACGTGCCTCAGATACAGAAATAGTTCTTCCGTCATACTCAGCTCCATTTAATTCATCGATAGCTTTTTGTCCAGCTGCGTTATCTTCGATTTCAACAAAACCATAACCTTTTGAACGGCTAGTTTGTTTGTCCATGATAACTTTTGCAGAAGAAATTTCTCCGTATTCGCTAAATAGATCTCTTAAGTCGTTGTCGTTGATGCTATAGCTCAACCCTGCAATAAAAATGTTCATTTGTAAAAAAAATAAAAATTATAATAAAATACTCTTTGCAGTAAGAATAGATTAATTGAATTGTATAAAAAACTTAGCAAGAACTGACTTGAAAAGAAAAATATAAACTACACTATTAATATAAAACTCTTATGCAGGAGCAAATGTAAAAATAAAAATCAGTAAATAAGTTTTTTAACTGATTATTTTTTCATTTATATACACTTTTTTGCACATTATGGGGTAAACAGGACTCTCTCAATGGCTTTTTCCAATGATTTTCAATATATTGATAACTGTATCCTTGTCTTTTGCAATTTGTTTTTTCAAAGAATCTATACCCGAGAACTTTTCATCAGGGCGCACAAATTCAAGAAATTCGGCTGTCAACTCTTTATTATACAAATCGCCATCGAAGTCGAATAAATTTACTTCTACACTTATATCCTGCCCGTTCTGCAACGTAGGTCTCTGCCCTATATATAACATAGCATCGTATCGCTTACCCTCTACGTGAGCATAAACTGCATATACACCAAAAGCAGGAATAACCTTATATTTTTCCCACACTTGAATATTCGCTGTAGGAAACCCGATAGTACGCCCGACTTTGAAACCTTCGACTATCTTCCCCGAAATTGTATAATTATAAGATAACAATTGTGTTGCTTTTTCAACATCACCCTCTGCCAGCAAATGGCGAATACGAGATGAACTGACATGTTCTCCCGGCAACTCTTGTGCCTGAACAACATGTATCCCAATCTCATTGCCATAATGCTTATAGTCTTCGAACCCGTCTGTACGATTATGCCCAAAACGGTGGTCATAACCAATCAATAAGGTATCTATATTCAATTTATTCTTTAATACTTCAAGCATAAACTGGCGGGCGGGCATTCGGGAAATCTCATTCGAGAATTCGAGTGCCACACAATAGTCGACACCGGTAGTCTCCAACCGTTCTAGCTTCTCCTTATAACCACAAAGTAACGCAGGTTGATAATCGGCCTGCATAACCTTACGTGGATGAACAGGAAAGGTTATTACAGCTGATGGTAACGAACGCTCAATAGCTTCCTGTTTAACTTGTTCGATAAGAAATCGGTGTCCAATATGCACACCGTCAAAGAAGCCAATAGTAGCGACCAATGGCTTATGTTCTATTATATGATCTTTGTCTATTAATTGCACTGCAATACTATCTTAAAGTAGTTCTCTGCGTTCGAATACTTTTCTCAAGTCTTCGTCCTGATTGGTTAGGTAGGTCTCAAACCCTAGTTTCTTAGCCACTTCGATATTTGCTGCTCCATCATCGAAGAATAATGTTTCGGCAGGGTTCATGCCTGAATCTTTTATTATAAATTCATAGATTTCTTTATCCGGCTTTGCACAACCAATTTCAAATGATAAATAACATTTGTCGAAAAAATCCTGAATAGGTAATCCTTCGGGAGAGAAGTCTTTCGATTGAGCCCAACTCATTACAGACGGATTGGTATTACTTAGCAGGTAAACATTATATTTTTTGCGAAGATCTTTCAGCAATTGAAATTTATATTCGGGTATACCAACCAAAAAAGCTAACCACGCCGAATCGATGTCCTCGTTCGATATATCTTCTTTACCCGCTAACCTACGAAATTCTTTATAGAATTCCTCTGCATTGATTTTTCCTTCTTCGTATTCGAGAAAAATACCTTTTTGACGAAACTCGTTTATATACTCATCTATATTAGAGAAACCAATTTCGCGAAATCGGTTTAACGCATTATTCTTGTTCAAACTAACTATTACTCCGCCAAAATCGAATAAAATGTTTTTAATACTGGTCTCCATATTTTCTTATTTGTTTTTGAATTACGAAGTTAATTAATTATTCCAGAATAAAGGACAAGATTTATTTTAGTATTCGTATTTTTGCCTTTCATAAAATTGATTATTTGTGCTACATAAAACGAGAGGAGTAGTCCTTAGTACCATTAATTATAACGACAAGTATATGCTTGTTCAAATATTTACCGAAATGTTTGGACGGGTTACGTATATGGTATCGAAGGCTAAAAGCAGGAATACAAAAGTATCCAAATCCCTCTTCTCCCCGCTCGCTATACTCGAACTGGAAGTAGATCATCAGGCTTCACGCGATATACACCGTATCGGAGAGGCTCGCTCTACTTTACACCTATATGACATATCGGGTAACATGGCAAAAACATCGATGACTTTCTTTCTCTCGGAATTTCTAACCCGTGTACTAAAGGATGCCAATGACAGCCAATTGTTATTCAATTTTCTCGACCAATCGGTTCAGATACTTGAAATGACTGACAAAAGCATCGCCAATTTTCATCTTGTATTTATGCTAAAGTTAAGTCGCTTTTTAGGTTTTTACCCTAACTTGCACGACTACACTGTAAATAGCATTTTCGATATGATGAATGGAGAGTTTGTTACACATCAACCTTTGCACAATCATTTTCTGAACAGATACGATAGCCGGGCATTAGCTCGTCTGGATCGTATATCGTATGAGAATATGCATAAATTTATATTCTCCCGTCAAGACAGGATTATTGTTATCAACAGAATACTGGAATATTACCGATTGCATCTACAAGATTTCCCTCAACTGAAATCGCTGGATGTGCTTCACGAACTATTTTAAATCATTATATATAATTATGACCTTAGAGCAAGTAAAAGAATCATATAGTACATTAATTTTAGCGGAAAGAGTAAAGTTAGCCCAAAAGAAAAAAACAATATTTCAAGTAGGCACAATCAGGCTTGTTGTTGTTTTAGCTTGTATTGCTATCTGCTATGCGCTATGGAGCAACACGTCTGTAGTATTAACAACAATAGGATTATCATTCATCATATTCTTACTGTTATTGAAGTATCATAATAAATTATTTATTCAAAAGAGATATAGTGAACTACTAATCGAAAATGCCGAAAACGAATTAAAAGGGATCAATTATGACTTTTCCGCTTTCGATGGTGCTGCCGAAAAAAGCGATGCAAGCCACAGTTACAGCCTCGATCTGGATATATTTGGCAATCATTCTATTTTCCAATCCATTAACAGAACTGTAACTGCATCTGGAAAAGACAAATTAGCTACTACAATTCTATTTCCATCCGAAAAGAAAAAAGATATTATAGCTCGACAAGAGGCGATAAAAGAGTTGTGTAGCAAGCCTCAGTTAATTGCTCATTTCAGAGCGATCGGACAAATGAGTGAAACTGATAATTTGGACGTTAAAAACTTTTCGACACAGTTTGCAGAAGCGAAGTCGTTCTCCCAAACCTTCTGGCGATTCATGCCATACGTAATGCCATGCCTTGCTATTATTGGAATCGCGTTATATGGGCTGGAAATTATACAAACTCTAATATTTCTTATCTATTGGGGTATCTTAATTTCTATCGGCGCTGCTCCTTTGAAATATCTTAAAAGTAAAATTGAAAGTCTTGAGAAAAAACTAGATAGCTTACAAACATATTCCGAGTTATTCCAAATTATTGAGACCGAATCGTTCAACAGCGAGTTACTTAAAGCTATACAACAGCAAACAAAAAAGAATGAAACAGCATCATCTGCAATATCTCAACTAAGAAGTTACAGCAACAACTTATATCAATCATTCACTTTCCCCGGAATATTGCTCCTCAATCCGACCATGATGTGGTGTATAAAATACGATATCAAAATAGAAAAATGGATATCGCAACACGAAAATGATATAACAGAATGGTTCGACGCCATTGCACAATTCGATAGCCTTATATCACTTGCTATATTTGCATACAATCATCCCGATTATACTTACCCTGAAGTAGCCGACACATTTATGTTTGAGGCTAAAGACTTAGGGCATCCGATGATCAATCGGGAAATCTGTGTTCGAAACGACGTACAGATAGGCACTCACCCATTCTTCCTTGTTGTTACAGGCGCAAATATGGCAGGAAAGAGTACTTATCTACGTACCGTAGGACTCAACCATACATTGGCTTGCATAGGAGCACCGGTGTATGCAACATCGCTAAAATTTTATCCATTCAGACTTGTAACAAATCTGCGCACATCCGATTCGCTGGCAGATAATGAATCGTACTTTTTTGCCGAATTGAAACGTCTCAAGATGATAATAGACCGTCTGCAAAGTGGCGAACAACTATTTATCATCCTCGACGAAATATTGAAAGGAACAAATTCGGAAGATAAACAAAAGGGATCTATTGCTCTGATGAAGCAACTGGTATCATTATCGGGAAACGGAATAATAGCCACCCATGATTTAATATTGGGAAATCTGGAAAAAGAATACCCTGACGCGGTCAAAAATTATAGATTCGAAGCCGATATAAAAAATGAGCATCTATCGTTTACTTATAAAATTCGCGAAGGTGTAGCACAGAATATGAATGCCTGCTTTCTTATGAAAAAAATGGGTATTACAGGTCTCTAAATATTTATTATCTTTGATAGAGCAATAAAGTTACACAATCATATTATGGAAGATATACTACATTACGTCTGGAAATTCAGACTCTTTCAAAAAGACCTCAAAACAACGACGGGAACACCCATTGAAGTAATTGATGTTGGCTTATCAAACACAAATGAAGGCCCCGACTTTTTCAATGCAAAAATAAAAATAGGCGATAAACTATGGGCTGGTAATATAGAGATACATCGTTCTTCTTCCGATTGGACAAAGCACAAACATCAAACGAATAAAAGCTACAATTCGGTCATACTTCACATTGTAGAAAAAGTGGATTGTGCTGTTTATAATGAGTTACAGCAAGAAGTTCCTCAATGCGAAATTACATATCCAAAACATATCGACGAGAATTACTCTTTCCTTATACATTCCAATACAGATATTGCTTGCTGTAACTATATAGGTTCAACACCACCATTTCATATGAATTCGTGGATGAATTCGCTACTTATCGAACGGCTGGAACGAAAATCTAATCATATATCCGATTTATTAAAACAGTTCAACAATTCGTGGGATGATGTATTTTACATACTACTTTCGCGTAACTTCGGATTTGGTCTTAATTCCGATTCATTCGAACGACTAGCTCAAAGTCTGCCCTTAAAATACATACAAAAACAAGGCGATAATCTGATACAAATAGAAGCTCTCTTGTTTGGTCAAGCGGGCATGTTCGACGACATAGAGAAGAAAGACGATTATTTCGTACTACTGCAAAAAGAATATGAATTCTTAAGAAATAAATATGAATTAGAACCGTTAGATTTATACATCTTCAAGAAATTAAGAACACGACCGACCGCTTTTCCGCAAATACGGATAGCTCAATTGGCGGCATTATTGCACAGTTCACACGGTTTGTTTTCAAAAATAATTTCTTGTCAGGATATAGGGCGCATAAGGTTAATGTTTCATGTTAATGCATCCGAGTATTGGCAAACACATTATCAGTTTGGGGTAACATCGGAGCGTAAATCTAAATATCTGGGTGACGCATCGCTCGATATTATTCTTATTAATACCGTAGCTCCTATCCTATTCGCTTACGGAAAAGCAATTAATAGCGAGGAGCATTGCGAGCGCGCATTGCTTTTTCTGGAGACGATAAAGCCTGAACTTAATAGCATAACCAAACGTTTTTCGAAATTGAAAGTTCCATTGAAAAACGCTGCCGATTCGCAAGCTATTATTCAACTTAAAAGAGAATACTGTGAGCTTCGCAAATGTCTCTTTTGCCGTGTAGGACATCAGTTATTAACGATGAAATAAGTATAACATTAAAATAGTTTATATTTCTTAAACAACCAGAACAATGAAATACATAGATCTTTTTAATCATTTAAAGAAAATTGAGAATTATACGGACAACGAGATTGAAATAGATAATCAGACCGTTATCCGAAATTTCACGTTCGAATCGAATTACAGATTTTTACTTCCAGGTGGTTCGGGTAATAATGATGACTACGAATATATACCTAGCGTACCGGAAGATTACGAGCCGGATATTATTCAAGAGATATTGAATAAAAAAGATACCGAAATACTGGAGAACATTAAGTTTCGCTATCACATGATTATGCCTAAACATGAAGTGAAAACAAACAAGGTTATTTTCATGTTTCATGGTTTTAACGAAAAGTACTGGTCTAAATACCTTCCATGGGCAAAATACATAGCCAATAAAACAGGCAAAACAATTATACTATTCCCCATCGCCTTTCATATGAATCGGGCTCCTGCTATCTGGAGCGACTCGCGTGAAATGTATCATGTCAGCCAAAAACGCAAAGAACGCCACCCTGACATTATTTGTTCGAGCCTTTCTAATGTGGCTATCAGTACCCGATTGCACAACAAACCACAACGTTTTATCTGGTCGGGATTGCAAAGCTATTACGATGTTATTGATTTTGTAGAGTATTTCAAAGCAGGTAAACATCCCGCTATTAGTGCTGATGCGACAATTGATTTTTGCTCTTACTCAATAGGAACGTTCCTTGGCGAAATACTAATGATGAGCAACAAGAATGAATATTTTTCAAAATCGAAATACGCTACATTCTGTGGTGGAGCGGTGTTCAACAGGCTATCTCCTGTATCGAAATTCATATTAGACAGTGAGGCCAATGTCAGCCTTTATTCTTTTGTGGTAGAACATCTTGAGAGCCATATGAAACGTGACGAAGTACTACGCTATTATCTGAACGCTCAGCCTGAAGGCATTAACTTCAGATGTATGCTGAATTACAGAACATTGACCGAATACAGAGAAGAAACGTATATGAGGATGAGCGATCAGTTTTATGCCATTACTCTAGCTAAAGACGAAGTAGTACCCCCTTATGAGGTTATCAATACACTTCAAGGCGTATGTCGTAATATTCCGATCAAAGTTGACATACTAGATTTCCCCTATAAATACACGCATGAAGATCCATTCCCTGCATTACCGAGAATAGCCGATGAAGTGGACGAACAATTCCGAATAACATTTGATAAGATATCTGACTTTTTGAAATAACCGGATAAAAAAGTAGTAGAAGAATTTTATAGATTCAACTACTACTTTTTTTTACACTTAGCTATAGGTAAATCAAATATATATATTTACATTTACCGAAGTTAAGGATCTGTAAAGCAAACTTTTCAAATACATTCTCATCTTTTGATACGAACATATCAAACTAAGCATACCTTTAATTCTTATGCTACTTGTCAAAAACCGGTAGTTAATAGCCTTTTTATAACAATACCCAAAGCCATTACTTCCTTAATTGGCTTAACATTTACGTAGCGACACTACCTTACTACAACTATATTTTGCTCATTATAAAACACTTACAAAACGACATGAAAAAGAAGACAAAACTATTTTATTCCCTGACAACAATGCTTTGCCTATCATGGCATATGTACGCCCAAGTAACAATCGGCAGGAACGAAGCCCCTTTGCCGGGGGCTCTACTCGATCTGAAAGAAAGTCCTGACGGTATGTCCAGCAGAGGTCTATCTATGCCTCGCGTATTGCTTACCGATTTATCGAATCTTTATCCGATGCTCACAGGTAGTGAAACTGATTATGCTACACTAAAAATAACCCATGTTGGTTTACTAGTTTATAACGTAAAGGCTCAGGAGACAGTCGATCGTATATGCCCCGGACTACATGTATGGACAGGCAATAAGTGGGAGGCGCTAGTTGCTTATCCTATTTCGGCCGATCGTCGGACTCTCGTGTCAGATGTGTTACATAGCTTTACCTTTCTTGATCCGAGTTCCGCTACGAACTGGCCTGCAGATAAGAATAGGAGTCAATACCCATTGGGCTATATCGGCTCCTTTACCGACAGCCGTGCAGGCGATACACCACAAACCTACAATTATACGCGCTTTTATGTTGGCTTGGCTAACCGCACGAAGACTTATGAGGTACAAGAAAATTATTCGTGCAGCAGTGCTCCTGTCTATGGTCCTACTTTCACTAAAGAGGAAACAGGCAATTATTTTGAGGACGGGATTTGGACGAATGATAATTTACGTGCGACAGTTATAGACCCTGTTCGCGACAATGGCGATTTAGCTTTGAACCTGACTGAAGATTATAATGCGAATGACTCTTTCGATCTTGTCGCCTGGGGCTATCCTAATAAAGATTCCAACAACAAAGGCACATTAGGCTTGCTTTACACCTGGTTAGCAGCCACTAATGGCAAGCAAGCAGCGGATCCTGTTGTTAGTGAAGGAGGTTTGGACGAAGGCACGCAAGTTCAAGGTGTTTGCCCATCCGGTTGGCATTTGCCCAGCGACCGTGAGTGGACTAATCTGGAGAATGCGATTATTATGAATACTTCGATGTTTAGCACTACGCCGACTATCGGCAGCGCCGGTATAATAGACTATACACCTACTACATGGCGTGGCACAACACATGGTACTGCTATGAAATCCATTACACCTACTAATGGTACTGCCACAAGCGGCACATCCAAAACCGCAGCACAGGGTGGTTTTAACGGCCTTCTTTCGGGTAACATTAACCACAATGCAGCGGGTCAGTTTGGCATATCTGGCTTTTGGTGGTCTAGCAGCATCCGTTATGCTACTTCGAGTTGGTATAGGCATCTTTACTATTCCAATACTGCGGGGTATCGCAGTGGCCTCACTCACAATTTCTTGATCTCAGTCAGGTGTAAGAAAAATTGATTCACAGCAAATAACAATATCATTAATGAACATATAATACAAGAAAGAGCAAAAGATAAATTTATCTTTTGCTCTTTTCACACAGTTGTCTCTCAATAAAAACGAAATGCAAACAAGAGTATTTTGTTATTTATCAATAACCCGGGTTTTGCTCCAACAGATTACTACCTGATAAGGCTCTAGCAGGAACAGGGAAACGATTCAGATTTTTGTCATTCGACGCTTCATGATCCCACCATTTTTCAGTTAGAAATTTATTCCAACGAATCAAATCGGTACGACGACGACCTTCTCCTAAAAATTCGACCATCCATTCATCCAATATTCTGTATTCATCAAGATTGGCTGAAGTTACCGGATCAGGGTCTATTCTATTTTCAAAGTTACGTGCCCTGACTTTATTTATCAAAGTGGCTGCACCGGCCTTGTCGCCAGCCCTCATTTTACATTCGGCTAACATATAGTATACTTCCGCTAAACGAGCCAACGGATTATCCGGATTCCAGCGAATTGTTTTTTCCGCAAGATTCGGTTGAGGAACTTTTACTAAACGAATACCTGTATTCTCTTCACCCGAAGCAATATTAGAGGGCAAACTGGCCACATTGGGGTAATCTGTCCCTACTTTTCGGAACTGAGCAACCTGATCTACGAATGTTATTATCTGATCTTTGTACTCTTGTGTTCCACGAGACGATACTCCTGTCACAGGATTTGTTTGTGTACCTACAAGGAACATACCTTTATACTGTTTGTTTCCCAAATATAAATAAGGTTGTTTACGTAAGTCTTTATCATTAAACTTCTCATACGGCTTACCTAATTTATATTCAGTATAAATTTCGCCTGTTGGTTTACGAGATGGTTGCAAATGCGTACCATTATCGGCTCCTCCTTCTATATCAAAATATTTATAAGATTCGTAGTGGTAAAATGCAGACCAGAACCAGTTGAAGGTTAATTTAGCATTCTGAGAAGGAGTACACCATATCATTTCAGGAGATTTGTCATTATCAAAGCCATGAGGTCCATGCCAGGTAGGATCGAGGTCATAAGCTCCATACACTCCATCTATTAGTTCCTGAGATAATTTGGCGCATTCGGTAAATCGGCTTTCTCCAATATAAGCTTCTGCATTAAAATACAACTGTGCCAGCATCATCACTGCCGCCGCTTGTTTTATAGAACCATCCTCCGGCTTACCTATTTCGGTTTTCTTCTCAAGCTGAGGAATTGCTTCTTTCAGCAACGTTTCTACATGGGCAAAAGTCTCTTTATCTGTACTGCGACCGATATTTTCTTGTGTAGTAGAGGTAAATATAGGCATGCCTCCAAAATAATCTAAGGTTCTCATATACAAATAAGCAATCAATGTTTGAAGCTGCATCTGATGAGCATCTTTCTCTGCCTGAGTAAAACCTAAAGCTTCATAATCAACAAATGTGTTTAAATCTTCTTTAGTCTCCATAGCTAAAGCTATACCCATTGTACCGCCTCTCCATGTTTCCCATATTTCACCATCATTAGGTGTCCATGCATGATGAATAAAACGTTGATATATTCCACCGTTGTACCAGTGAGGCCCCTTAGTGGTAATAGCAAAACCATCAGCGGTAAGCTCCTGCAATCTCCATCTATCGTTCTCCACAAACCAACGGAAATGTGTAAACGGACGATATAATACGGTTAACACACTCTGTTTAGATGTAAAATACTTATCGGGAGTAGCCTCACTATACCATTTTTCATCTAAATCCGTACAGCCCGATATAATAAACAAAAGGCTACCGAGACAGAGAGCTTTTATATATTTAAATTTATTTTTTTTCATGATAACTATGATTAGAAAGTTAGTTGAACACCTAAAGTAAAACGACGGGTCTGTGGATAAATACCGGTCACACCATCTTTAATATTATTGAACCATTCGAAACCCGGTTCCAGCCCATTGATGTTTACTTCCGGATTCAATCCCGAATAGTTTGTAAATGTTGCCACGTCACGTACCGTCAGATATAATCTGGCTTTGTCCAGATATTTATGGTATTTTTTCAGATTAAGGTTATAACCAATATTTATGGCATCGATTTTGAGAAATGTTCCATCTTCCAGCCAAAAATCACAAAGCTCTTTTTCACCCTTTATATGTGCATATTTCGAATATGCATCTTTAAGTACATTTTGTCCTTCTACGTTCGACAATCCGTAATACATATTAATCGTATTGAATACATCGTAATCTATCCAACTGCGCAGGAAGATCGAAAGATCCCAATTTTTATAATTGATGGTATGATCCCATGCGATAATGAGTTTAGGCATAGCATTACCGACAAACGCTTTATCTTCATTTTTTTTATCGGCGGCAGGGATTATATTATTATTTTTGTCATACAATAGCCAATTACCGTTATCATCTATACCCGCATATCGCCAGATATAATATTCTCCGATATTTTTTCCTGCCTGCAAACGAATTGCAGTACCCGGACTGCCAGGACCGGGAAATCCCAGACGATCTTCGTATGTATTACTTCCCCATAACGATGTAATTTTAGATTCATTATGAGAAAAACGCATGGTGGTAGTATATTCAAAATCCTTTGTTTTGAAAGGTATAGCTCCTATTTCGAACTCCCATCCACTATTTTCTAAATTACCGGCATTCATCGTGGTTCTATCGTGAACTGACGGAGGTACCGGTACGAAAACATCATAAATCATACCTTCTACCTTACGGTTATAAATATCAAGTTTACCAAAAAGGCGATTATCCAACAGAGAGTAGTCCAGACCAAAATTCAGCTCTTTCTTTTCCTCCCAGTGCAAATCATAATTCACATTATGTTTAGAACCATAGGCATAATTCCAAACGTTATTTGTCATCCACCAATTATCATCCGAAGCATACATTTTGGTCGATTTTCCTGCTTCAAAACCATTATTTCCGGTGACACCATATCCAACCCTGAATTTCAAATCGTTTATTACTTCGATATCTTTCAAGAATGATTCTTCAGAAAAACGCCATCCACCTGATAAGGAATAAAAATTACCCCATTTATTATTTTTACCGAATTTAGAAGAACCTTCGTGACGAAGACTGGCTGTAGCCATATACCTGTCTTTAAAGCTATAGTTAACCCGACCTAAGAATGCAATTAAACGCTCTCTTGCACTCTTATTAGAGTACATTTCAGCTCTACCCTCACTCAGGTATGTTCCTTTGCCAATATCCCAGGGACCTAGCCCATCAACCGGAAAATCGAAGTTTCTCATATTGAATTTTTCGCCGTTTGTTTCGAAAAAGCTATAACCCCCCACAGCGCTTATCACATTATTACCAAATGCTTTATTATAGCTAAGAATAGATTCGAATATGATATCGTCAGTCTTACTAAATTCGTGAAAAGCTTCGCCCCTACGTGTATTATCTAAAGAAGATTTATGATTAGCCGATACAAATTGATAATTTTGCCATTGTTTGCCTTGATATCCAATAGTAGCTTGTGCATACAAATCGGTGTTTATATTTACTTTAACTGTAGCATCTGCCAACAACCATTTATCTTTTCCTCTATTCTCTCTTAGATTTACGTCGGCAACAGGATTAAAATACTCCCAACCGCCTGTCCAGACATTGTAGCCTGTTGGATTGCTTGCATCATAAGCTGCCTGAGTCGGATTCAACTTCAGAGCCATGTTAAAAAGACCTCCATTTGCACGCAGATCTCTATCAGCCTCATGGTATTCGGCATGCGTTTTTATCTCTAATTTTCCATCCAGCAGACTGAAATTAACGTTCATTCTTCCCGAATAATCCTTTCGTCCATCACCAATAACTATACCTTTTTGATCTTGCATCATAAAAGTTGTATAGATACGGGCAGCTTTGCTTCCACCGGATAAATTGATCAGATGTCTTTGCGAAAACGGATTATCACGGAGTAACTCGTCATACCAGTCGGTATCATGACCAAAATTGTCCTGACTTAATCCATGCTCTACAAATTCGCTCGCAGATAACACCTGAGGTCTGGCTCTCACTGTTTCTGTCGAAAATTCTCCTGTATAGGTGAGTTTGATAGGACCATCATTTGCTTGCTTTGTTGTAATAAGGATTACACCACCGGCAGCACGTGTTCCATAAATAGCTCCGGCAGATGCATCTTTCAGAACATCGATAGACTCGATATCTTCCTGATTAAGGGAACGGATGTCTCCCCCGGGAATTCCGTCGATAACAACTAACGGCCCTTTGCTGGAATTAACAGAAGCAACTCCCCGTAATTGGAAATCGTTAGTAGCGTTAGGACTTGAATTACCCGATATAGTCAAACCAGCAATCCGACCTTGAAGCGCTGTTCCAACTGTAGCTCCCCCCATTCCCAAGACTAGATCTTTACCACTTATAGACGAAATAGAACTCGTTACAGCCCGTTTCTCCATCGTTCCGTAGCCGATTACCACAACCTCTCTTAATAGTTGGTTATCCTCTTCTAAGGTAATGTTGATCTTACTTCTATTACCAACAGAAATTTCTTGTCTTAAAAATCCAACATACGACGCCACTAATGTAGCCCCTGCATCTGCATTTATAGAAAAATTCCCATCATTATCGGTATGGGCTCCGACTGTTGAACCCTTTACGCTAATTGTAACACCAATAAGAGGTTCGTTAGAGGTGTCAGTAACTGTCCCTGTTACTATTCTCTCTGTCTGTGCAAAGAGAAAAACCGGTAGAAAACAGAGTAATCCTGTTGCTAAGAACAGAAGAATACTCCGCTTAGAAGACCTACCTTCACACATGTAGTACTTACTTTTTTTCATTTTCTCAAATTAAGGTTAGTGATTAGTTTAAAAAATATATGGATAAATCCTAATAATAGGCATAGCAAAGAAGGGATATACAGACCCGAAAACCGGAGTATGTATATCCCTTATATAATTTGTTCGTAAATTTGTACTTTTTACGAAACTTTGTAATAGTGTAAAATAAGTATATGCTAAATTGCGCGCGCGAATGTTGTGTGTGTTTTTTTTCTCTCTCTCTCTCTCTCTCTCTCTCTCTCTCTCTCTCTCTCTCTCTAATAAATAAGCGTTACTGCCCAAATATATATTGTTAAATATAAGGGTGATAAAGATAATTTTTATTGAAAATAGAGATATCATTTCATAGTAGATTTTATACAGAAAATTAAGGTTAAATTATTGCAATGCATCAGAAGCCAGTGGTATTCTTCGATCTGTAAGACATAGTATAAATTACAATAAATAGATATTATTCTTTTGCAAAAAAAAGAAAACGAGAGTTAATATTTAAATCAAAAGGTTAATTAAACGGTTATTTCGATGACAAATGTAAATAAATTTTAATAAAACAAAACACGAAATGAAAAATAAAAGAATTTAATATCTTAACTTGCTAATCATCAACTGCGCTGCGTGTTGCGAAGCACCGGGTTTACCTGTTAAACTAATTACATCACCGTAACCAGCTAACATATTATTGCGATATTCTTCATTATGGAGAATTTTATCGGCTTCGTTACGAATAGCTTCGACAGAAAAAAACTTAGCGAATAGTTCTTGTACAACAGTTTTGTCAGCAATTAAATTTACAAGCGAAATATATTTAGTATGCAATAAGTTCTTAAATACCCAATATACAACAGGTGGAATCGGGGTCTTATAGCAAACAACCTGTGGCACGCGAAATAGAGCTGTTTCAAGAGTAGCTGTGCCGGATGTAACAAGTGCCATGGTAGAATGGCTTAGCAGGCGATAAGTCTGATCAAATACAATTTTACAATGCTTATCTCCTATGTATTCTTTATAATAATCAGGATCGATACCCGGTGCTCCTGCTATAACGGCCTGATATTCGGAAAAGCCTTTAATCGCTTCTAACATAGAGGGCAGATTATCTTTTATCTCCTGCTTTCGGCTCCCTGCCAACAAGGCAATAATAGGCTTACTTGGCAACATATTATCTGCTACAAACTGCTCATATGTATCCGATTTATTTTCAGCTTTGAAGTGAGCTACAGCATCTACTGTAGGATTACCGACGTAGTTAATATCGTAATTATGCTTTTTAAAAAACTCTACCTCGAATGGTAAAATTGAGAACATTTCATCGACATACTTCTTAAAAGACTTCACCCTATATTCTTTCCATGCCCACACTTTAGGTGAGATGTAATAATAAACCGGTATTTTAGTATGAGTCTTTATATATTTGGCTATTTTCAGATTGAAACCCGGATAATCAATCAGAATAAGCACATCGGGTTGAAATTCAACAATTTCTTCCTGACAGATTTTCATATTGCGGAGTATAGTTCTCAGATTAAGCAAAACGGGTATTACACCCATAAAGGCCATCTCCCTATAGTGTTTTATGAGTCTGCCACCTTGCGTCTGCATCAGATCGCCACCAAAAAAACAAAATTCAGCGTCAGGGTCTTGCTCTTTCAATGCAGCCATAAGATTAGAACCATGCAAATCTCCTGAGGCTTCTCCTGCAACTAGAAAATATTTCATATTGTCATATTTAGTAATGAAAAAGTCTACAGACTTAAATTAAACTCTCCCACGATTTTATAGTACTAATATAGTTATGATCTGTCATATCGATCTTTACCGGAACTACTGAAACATAACCTCTTGCTAAAACATGTTCGTCCGTATTCTCATCGTTCGGTTCATCGTTTGCAAATTCGCCTGTCAACCAGTACACATCTTTATATGATCCGTCTTTAGACTTTTGGAATTCGTTTGTCCAGTTGCCCGATGTCTGACGACATATTTTAATCCCTTTCAGGTCTTTTGTATTTGGAATATTCACATTCAGGCATGTACCCTTTGGAAGCCCTTCTGCCAATACCTTTTCGCTCAACAATCGTGTAATCTTTTCAGATGTAGAAAAATCGGCATTCATAGAATGGTCTAAAAGAGAAAAACCAATAGACGGTATTTTGAATACACAACCTTCCATCGCTGCTCCCATTGTGCCCGAATAAAGAACGGCAACCGAAGCATTCGAACCATGATTGATACCTGTTACCACCAAGTCGGGTTTACGATCCAACACTTCGCTTACTGCAAGTTTAATACAATCGACAGGTGTTCCTGTACACGAATAGATTTTAAGATCAGTCTCTTCTTGCAGTAAATGAATACGGATGGGATATAAGGATGTTATGGCGCTCGACATACCCGAGCGTGGACCATCCGGAGCTACAACTACTATTTCACCTAATCCTTTTAAACTGTTAGTTAATGCTTTTATACCTTTTGCCTGATAACCATCATCGTTTGTTACCAGTATCAGAGGTTTTTGCTTTGTCATATTTATTACTTTGTTTTTATTTTGTTAAGAAACAAAGATACGCCAATATTTTCAAATCTCTATTGGTACTTTTGTTGAGTAAACTTAATATTTAGTAACTTTGAGAGAAATAAACAACCAAAAATATTTTAATATGAAAAAGACTTGTTTGAGTATTATACTCCTGCTTATTTTTTCGACCACCTGGGCACAACAGCAATACCGCAAGCCCGTAAGACCAACTAAAAATGTAATTGTAATGATACCCGACGGCACATCTATCGGTGTAGTTTCAGCGGCTCGATGGTATCAGATATACAATAAACTGGGAGGTAATAATCTGGCAATCGATCCATATATATGTGGAACAGTGAAGACCCATTCGTCTAATGCTCCTATCGGAGACTCTGCACCAACGACATCGTGCTATATGACAGGAATGCCACAACGCACAGGAAATGTATCTATTTATCCGGTGGCCGATCCCGAAAACGATTTAATACCTGTAGACCCGAACATGGCTTATCAGCCATTACCAACTATATTGGAAGCTGCTAAATATCAGCAAAACAAATCGACCGGTCTTGTTGTAACCGTAGAGTTTCCTCATGCTACTCCTGCAGATTGTTCCGCACACTACTATGACAGAGGAAACTACAAATATATAGGATCACAAATGGCCTACAATAATCTGGATGTAATGTTTGGCGGTGGAAATTCTATTCTAACAGACGACATAAAACAACATTTGAAAAATACTGGGACAACCCTTATTCAAGATGATATAAAAGCATTCCGCAATTTTAACGGTAAAGAGAAAGTATGGTCTTTATTTTGTGAAAAAGATCTTCCTTACGATCTTGACCGTGACGATACCAAAATACCATCTTTAGTGGAAATGACTCAAAAGGCTTTAGACAGACTGTCTCAAGACGAAAGAGGATTCTTTCTGATGGTCGAAGGCAGCAAAATTGACTGGGCTGCTCATGGCAACGACGCTATAGGATGTATCACCGAATATCTGGCTTTCGATAAAGCTGTTGCAGCTGTTATGGACTTCGCTAAGAAAAATGGTGAAACTACTGTTATCATTCTTCCCGATCATGGAAACAGCGGATTTACAATTGGTCGCAGAGATTTGAAAAGTTACGATAAAGCGACTTTAGAAGACTTATTCGGAAATGTATCTAAATACAAAAAGACATCCGGAGCTTTAGAGCAAATACTATTAAACACAGCTCCCCAAAATTTCAGATCTGTTTTTAAAGAATATACAGGGATAGAGCTTTCTAATGAAGAATACGAGCTACTTGTCAGCTCTCAAAATTATAAAGAAGGTGACTATATGAAGGTCAGTAATAGTGTGAATATGGCATCGTCTATAGCTAAGATAATGGATGCACATACCTATTTCGGATTTACGAGTGGCGGACACACAGGCGAAGAAGTTTTCTTAGCTGCCTATCATCCGCAAGGAGATATTCCTGTTGGTATGAATACAAACGTGGAAATTAATAAGTATCTGTTTGATGCATTGGGCTTGACTACATCTCTACCCGATATGACAAATGAAATATTTGCAAAGCACACAGATGTATTTAAAGGATTGGAATGTACAATTGATAAAACCGGTGATATGCCTGTGTTGAAGGTAAAGAAAGGTAAAGTTACATTGACTGTTCCTGCTTTCAAATCGGTTGCCTATCTCAATGATCAACCGATCAGCCTAAGATCTGTAACGGTATATATAGATAAAAACGAAACATTCTATATTCCTCGCAGTCTAGCCGGTAAACTATAAATAATAAACCGAATAATGACATAAAAAAAGGAACTGATAAATCAGTTCCTTTTTTCTAATATGGTCATATTACCCGAATCTATTATTGCGGTTTCTTTTCCTTTATATTTATATTTCCAATACGGATTAGGCTTTTTTGAAGCAAGTGTCGGATCTCCGGCGCTAAAATTACGCATCTTTTCAGACACTACAAAGAAGTCTTCCAGATCGACATTATCACCATGAACAGACACAAGTATTAATCTGCTACCCGAGATAAAATAGCCAAGCATCTTGTCTTCTTTATTAAACAAGTTGCACCATGTATTATCAATAGCAACTACATGAATAAATAAAGCTTCATCTTGTTTCGAAAAAACCATTTTCAGAACAGGGAACGATACACCATTCTTACGATTTCCTACATATCGGTCGAGATCGTCAGCTATAAATTGAACTGTATTATTGGTTACATAGATCATAGGTAACTCAAATTTATTACTCTCGTCGTTTATCTTATCTGATTTTGAAAATGCTAAGGCTGATACGCAAAAAAATAAGGTGATTAATAGTTTAATCCTGTTCATAAATGTTTGTTCTTTATAATGTTTTGAATAAGTCGCAAAGGTAGAAAACTCTTGGGTTGATCTGTCAATTATAAATATTAATAATAACTAAATATTACATATAGATAAAACTAAAAAAGTTCTTTCGTTAAGACCAGCATATGCTTACATTGTATACCATTCTCAATACGATCTATCATTTCCAGCGATGGGTCGGCCAGCAATAATAAATCGTAAGGTATGGACTCATCTCCTCTGAGTTTTCTTATTTTCATACTCCTTTTTCAGATTTATCGCCCTTTCGATTCTGAATAATACTTCGCATAACAATTAAATTCAGCCAACAATTCTTTATTGTTAGGAGCATCAGACCCGAGTCTGTAGTCTATGATTCGTAAAAAACTATAGGTATCATTTAATATTTTGTCGTTGCAAAGATCAATATTTCTCGACAAGAGATTAAGATTCTTTTCCAGTTTGGAATAAGAATCGCTTACCTCCTCCATATATTGCGCATTTTTTTTCTTGTCCTTCGCATACTTCAGTGTTCCGAGCTTACTTCGTTGGTTGTCGTCCAATCGATATATTTCGATTGTCTTATCTCCTACTGTAACTTTCTTCACCACCTGAGCGTTTGCCAAAGTCGATACAGCAAACAATAACAAAAGTATATACTTTCTCATACTATTTCATCTTTTATCCAAAGGAAATAAAAGCCTGCTTAAAATACAAGGCTTTTAATATTTCTTCTCACAAAACTATAAAAGTTAAGTATTAAAAAAGATACTCAACCAGTGAAATTTTCGGCAAAGCAATAAAAAAAAGAGTAAATTATATATTTACTCCTTTTTTCTATTTTATTTCTTTATTCTTTACAGTTTCAATCCCATTATAATAGAAGGGAAGATACCAAGTAGTAAATTCAGCAAAATAGCTGCTACCGCTACAAATTTATATTCTGCAGGAACTTTTAATGGTTCATTTTCATTCTCTCTTACAAACATTACATTCACAATACCAAAGTAATAATATACTGCAACAATAGAATTCAAGATACCGAATATTACAAGGATCAAATGTCCTGCTTGTAACATTTCGCTAAACATGAATAACTTGGCAAAAAAGCCTGCAAACATAGGTATACCACCTAGAGATAGCAGTGCTCCAATCATTGCAGCTGTTAACAATGGCTGACGCTTTGCCAATCCTTTAAAGTTAGATATATCTTCATTATCCTTACCTCTACACACAGCCATAATAACTGCGAAAGCAGCAACACCAGCCAAAGAATAGGCAGCAGCATAATACAAGACACTATTACTCGGACCGCCTACGGCTAACAATCCCATAATCATGAATCCGGCATGGGAAATACCCGAATAAGCCATCATACGCTTAATATTAGTCTGTCTTAACGCTGTTATATTACCAACAGTCATCGACAATATCGAGAGAATTATAATCACAACCTGGAACATAGGTGTGATGCCAGGCGTCATAACAATTACAATCTTACACAGAGTAGCTATTGCCGCCACCTTAACTAAGGTACTCATCAATGCTGTTACGAGTGTCGGTGAACCTTCATATACGTCCGGTGCCCAAAAATGGAAAGGAGCAATAGAAGCCTTAAATAACAGGCCAACGATAATCATTGCAAAACCAAGATCGAACCAGAAAGGTAAGATTCCATTTTGAGAAGCCACAGCACTACCGATTACACTCGGATCGAAAGACCCGATAGCCCCATATACCAAAGCAATACCGAATAAAATGAAACTAGAGGCAAATGCACCCATTATAAAGTACTTCATTCCTGCTTCGTTACTTCTTAGGTTTTTCGGTTCACTAGAAGCCAATACATAAGCAGCAATTGACAATACTTCTATTCCAAGAAAGAACATCGCCATGTTTCCGAACGAAACCATAGCAACCGCTCCAGCCAAAAGAAATATCTTAATAGCTACATAGTCGGCTATCTTCGCTATTTTCTCCTGATAAAATTTAGGACTCATCACAATTATAAAAATCGCGAGAATGATAAATAATATAGAAAAACCTTGCGAATAACCTGTACTAACGATCATATCATATTTGTCGGACCCAATAAACGGCTCTCCCAAATAAAATTCGGTAATAGTCATACCTAATATACCTACTAACCCCAGAAGGACTACAGGCACAAGGATTTTTCTTAGATTTAAAATCTCTAACAGAAGGCATACAATACCCAGTCCCGAGATAGCTACCAATGTACTCATTATCTTATTTGGCTAAATTATCTATTAATATACGTTACAATTTCCTGTAAGCTTGGCGATACGAGCTCTGCCACAGGTTTCGAATATATTCCGAAGAATATTATTACTGCTATCAACAATCCGAATACAATACCCTCGCTTATTGTCAAGTCTCTGAACGGAGTCTTTGTTGTTTCGCCCAACATCACATATTGGTACATACGCAACATAAAGAACGCCCCTAAGAACATAGATGTACCGATCAGCACAGCATACCAGATATTTACCTGATAAAGACCATACATTATGGTAAATTCACCTACAAAGTTAAATGATAGAGGTATCGAGATAGATGCTAATATACAAAGGAAAAATGCTATTGTAAATTTAGGTGCTTTACCTTTTATACCACCCATCTGACTTATCAATGCAGTATTTGTACGTTTATGGATTATATCTGCGGCAAGGAATAGTCCTACAATACCAAATCCATGTGCTAGGATAAGCATTACTGCCCCTTGTAAACCATCGTATGTCAATGAATATGCTCCGGCTGCTACAAATCCCACGTGAGACAGCGATGCATAAGCAAAAAAGCGTTTCAAATTGTCTTGTCGTATGGCTATAATCGCTCCATATATAACTCCTACAATACACAATACAACCACAAGTGTTTGCAATTGATGTGCCGCATGTGGCGTTACAGGCAATTGCCAGCGGATAACACTGTATGCTCCCATTTTCGACATAAGTCCGGCTAATAACATTGTTCCGGCAGCAGGAGCTTTCTGATAAACATTAGCCTGCCATGTATGGAATGGAAAAATAGGTATTTTAATCGCGTATGCTAAGAAGAATGCAAGGAAAACCCATAGCTGCTCGGTTTCATTCAGATTTGCATTGTAGAATGCTTCTAATTGAAAACTACCAACTTTGGTATATATATAAATAATAGCTGCCAACATAAACAACGATCCTGCAAATGTGTATAAGAAAAAAGTCATTGCAGCTTTACGACGTTTAGCTAATTCACCATTACCCCATAGAACGATAATGAAAAAGATGGGAATAAGTGATATTTCCCAGAATATGTAATATAAAAGAGCATCGCTACTTAGGAAAGCTCCCACCATAGCAAAAGCCATGAATAGAATCAAACTATAAAATAGCTTTTCATTCTTTATATCTGCCGACGATGTCGTTATCAGTATTATAGGAATCAATATTGTAGTCAGCAAAAGCATTGCAATAGCCAGCCCGTCAGCCTTCAAAGAGAAAGAGACTAGTGGATTTGTAATCCATTCCGTACTGTAACTCGTTCCGGCTACACCGTATTTAAGGAGGAAAGCAACTGTAAAGACTGCTGCAAAAACACTGAATAAAATAGCTACTTTCGATGCAAACCTATTTCCTGAGAAATAAGTAATTATTGCTCCTGCCAGCAGAATGATTAATATGATAGCGATATTCATATCTAGTTAAAAATTATTATACAAAAAATAAAAATACAATGATCGAACAGAATCCTATTACAAAGCAGAAGAGGTATAGACCTAAACTTCCATTCTGCATTTTTCTCGCAGGAACAGAAGCCAGTTCAGCTAAATTCCCTAAGCTATTAATAGTACCCGAGATAGCTCTTTCTATATAATTACGGAAGAGGTTACCCAAGACATACATTGGTTTCACAAATACAGCACTGTATATTTCGTCGATATAGTATTTATTGTAGACCACTTTGGCAAATCCTGTCAATTTATCATCTTCGCCCGGCACAACGGACTTCTTAATATATCGATAGTAAGCAAAGCCTAATCCGATGAATGCAATTACTGTTGATATTGCCATCATAGCCAGTTGCTCTCCAATAGGCATATGTTCTTGTACAGCGATACCCGGCAAAACAGGTGTCAAGAAATTATTCAGCCAGCTAAGTCCGAGCGGTAAGCTAATCACTCCACCAACGAATGCTAGTATTGCAAGAATAATAAGCGGCGCAGTCATCGTTTTAGGTGATTCGTGCAAATGATGTTTTTGTTCTTCTGTTCCTCTGAAATCTTTGTGGAATGTAAGGAACATTACACGGAACATATAAAAAGCCGTAAGCAATGAAGCTAATGCTGCTATTGCCCACAAGAAAGGACTATGTTCGAATGCAACCATCATTATCTCGTCTTTCGATACAAAACCTGCCAATGGAGGTATACCCGATATTGAGAAAGTAGAGACAAGAAAAGTAATATAAGTTATTCCCATAACACCTTTCAGTCCTCCCATCTTGCGTATATCCTGTTCGCCACCCATAGCATGGATAACCGAACCCGAACCAAGAAATAAACAGGCTTTAAAGAAAGCATGAGTTATTACATGGAATACAGCGACATGGTATGCTCCACAACCTATGGCAATAAACATAAGACCGAGTTGCGATACGGTAGAATAAGCCAATACTTTCTTTATATCATTTTGCATGATACCGATTGTGGCGGCAAACAATGCTGTTATAGCACCTATAATTGCAATAAAGTATTGAATATTTGGAGTTAAATCGAATATGAAATTTAAACGTGTCACCATAAAAATACCACCAGTAACCATCGTTGCCGCATGAATCAATGCCGAAACCGGAGTCGGACCAGCCATCGCATCGGGCAACCAAGTATATAAAGGAATCTGAGCACTCTTACCCATTGCTCCTACGAATAAACAAAATGTTGCAACACCCAACAAGGTTGAAACTTCCGGATTAGTGGTTGTAGAAACCGCTTGTTTCAAAGCCTCGAAATCTACTGTTTTGAATAGGTAGGCTAAAGTAAAGATACCAATCAAGAAACCTAAATCTCCTATTCTGTTCATGATGAATGCTTTCTTAGCAGCATCATTGAATTTCTGGTTCTTATACCAGAATCCGATCAACAGGTATGAACATAATCCTACACCCTCCCAGCCTATAAACATCACAAGCAGATTACCGCCTATAACCAACAGGATCATAAAGAATATAAAGAGATTAAGATATGCAAAGAAACGATCGATATTCTCGTCGTCGTGCATATAACCTATCGAATATGTATGAATCAACGCTCCGATGCCTGTCAGAAACAACAACCAAAGCAATGATAACTGATCGAGTACCAGATCGAAATTTATAGCGAAATCGCCAAATGCCATCCATTCGAAAAGATGTACATGAACTGCTTCTCCCGTAGAAAGAATTTGAAGGAAGTAAATCAGCGAAATAACGAAACTTACTAATACCGCACCTGTGGCTATAAACCCGGGTAACGATCGCCCAATCTTTTTACCTACACACAAATTGATTGTGAAACCAATAAGCGGACTAATCAAAAGTAATAATACCAATACTGTTTCCATCCAAAAATTATCCTTTCAGGTTTTTTAATTTATCGATATCAATAGATCCGATATTTCTATAGATTGAGACTAAAATGGCCAAACCTACTGCAACTTCGGCTGCTGCCACCGCCAGCGAGAAAAGCACGAACACCTGTCCACTGGTATCTTGATGGTAAACCGAAAATGCGGCCAGCAACAAATTACCTGCTGCAAGCATCAATTCTACCGACATTAGCATCACAATCGTACTGCGACGATAAAGAAGACCAAGCATCCCCACGCAAAACAATAAGATGGCGAGGTATATATAATTGTTGATCCCTACTTGTTCTAATATATTATTCAGCATAGCTTAAGCTTTTTTCTCTTTTTTAGATATCAGTACCGCACCTATCATTGCTGTGATAAGCAAGATAGAAACAAACTCGAACGGCACCATATATTCATCAAGTAATACCTGACCTATAACTTGTATAGACTGATAGTCTACCCCTTCTGCCTTGTACGTTTCTATCACCGGATTTGCTTTTACAAAAACGGCTAACAATACAAGAGCAGCTAAACATGACGAAACGGTAGCCGCCACGCGACTCGCTATTTTCTTTTTCGGTTCATGTTGTTCACTCAGATTCATCAACATCAGTGTAAACAATAACAATACAATGATAGCACCTGCATACACCACAATATTTACCACCGCCAGAAACTGAGCATTAAGCATCAGTAAATGACCCGATACGGAGAAAAAGCAGATAATCATATACACAGCACTATGCACAGGATTCTTTGACAAAACAGTCAGAGCTGCCGTGCCAAGTGTTATTGCTGCAAGAATATAAAAAATTACTGTAATCATCTTATTCTAAAATATCTTTTTAGTTATCGTATTTTCTTGCGCGGGCATCTTCAACCGATATAACAAGTTTGTCTTTTCCGTAAATCAAATCTATTCGCTCCAATTTCGGTTTCACAAGCTTTTTCGATTTGGTCAGATAGATTGCCTCTTTGGGGCAAGCATCTTCACATAAACCGCAGAAAATACAACGTAACATATTAATTTCGTATACCGCTGCATATTTTTCTTCGCGATACAGGTTTTCTTCTCCTTTTTTACGTTCAGCCGCTTTCATTGTTATGGCTTCCGCAGGGCAGGCTAGCGCGCACAAACCGCAGGCTGTACAACGTTCGCGTCCCTCTTCGTCTCTCATCAAGACATGCTGTCCACGATATACAGGACTGAATTCGCGCTGTTCTTCGGGATACTGTATTGTATCTTTTTTCGTAAAGAAGTGCTTAATAGTTATCCACATACCTTTTATGATAGCAGGCAGATAAATACGCTCCATGAAGGTCATTTCTTTATTCGAAACAACTTCTTTTCTTCCCGATAATGACATATTTTCTATTGACATTGCAATTCGATTTTTTTATTTGAAAATCAGGATTAAAATACCATTCAGCAAGATGTTAGCCAATGCTAATGGGAACAATATTCTCCATCCAAGGTTCATCAACTGGTCATATCTGAAACGTGGTATTGTCCAGCGCACCCACATAAAGAAGAATATAAAGAATGTGGTCTTGCCCAAAAGAGTAATGATGGCAAATATATTAGCAAGATTTGCACCCCAGTTTTCGGCAACCCAATCCATTCCCCAATAGTTATATCCGCCAAAGAACAGTACAGATATAAGTGCGGATGAGAAGAACATGCTCACATATTCAGAGAACATATAGAATCCCATCTTCATAGATGAATATTCGACATGGTGACCGTTTACCAATTCCGATTCGCATTCCGCCAAGTCGAAAGGTGTACGATTACATTCGGCAAAGGCACAAATCAAAAAGATAAGAAATGTCAATGGCTGATAAATTACATTCCAATCCATTTCATGCTGTTGCATTGTGATCTCTCTAAGACTTAAAGTACCTGTCATCATAATCAGAGCGATGATAGATAGCCCCATTGCTATTTCGTACGAGATCATTTGTGCTCCGGCACGAATAGCACCCATCAACGAATATTTATTATTAGAAGCCCATGCTCCTATTATAATACCATATACAGCGGTTGACAATACCGCCACAATGTAAAGAATGGCAACATTAACATCTGCAATTTGTCCCTGAATTGTAATATCGCCAATAACAAACTGTTCTGCCCAAGGTATAACGGCAGTACCTAGCAATGAAACTGTCATCGCAACTGCCGGCCCTACAACAAACAGTATTTTATTTGGCGTATCAGGCATAAATTCCTCTTTCGAGAAAAGTTTCGCACCATCACATATAGGTTGCAAAAGGCCAAATATACCTGCGCGATTGGGTCCATAGCGGTCTTGTAAAAAGCCTGCTACTTTACGCTCTGCGTATGTAGAATACAATGCGAAAAACATCGTAACAGCAAAGACAATAACGATAAAGATTAATTTCTCTAATATAAGTGCAATCTCCATAGTTGGGTTTATTCTTCTTTTGTTTTCTTAATTGCTTCCAATTCTGCTTCATCATAAGGAAATTCAGACATACTGATTTTCTCCTGATCTTGCTTTCTACCCTCAAGTATAAGATCGTCTGCTATTATTTCAACCTTATCCAATTTCTTGGTGTAGTTATTTATATTGATAACTGAGAATTTCTCAAACTTACGAGGTCCGTCTATAATCCAGTCATTCACATTTTTGTGATCGAATCGACATTCGTTGCAGATGAAGTCTTCAACTTCGTGAAACTCGTCTTTTGGTGCATTCACTCGTTGAATAGTATCTCCAAACATCCAAAGGACTACTTTGCCCGAACATTTCGGACAATCACGATGCGCATTGAACGGTTTATTGAACCATACACGCGATTCGAAACGATATGTTTTATCAGTTAATGCTCCTACCGGACATACATCTACCATGTTTCCTGAGAAATCGTTATCGATAACCTGAGAAACATAAGTCGATATTTGTGCATGATCGCCCCTATTAAGAACACCGTGTACACGACCATCAGTCAATTGTTCCGCCAGTTTCACACAGCGATAGCAAAGAACGCAGCGATTCATGTGCAATTGAATGTGAGGACCTATATCTTCGGGTTCGAATGTTCTTTTCTCTTCGATATAACGTGATTTATATGCACCGTTATTAAATGCCAGATTCTGCAAATCACATTCGCCAGCCTGATCGCAAACAGGGCAATCGAGCGGGTGGTTAATTAGCAAGAATTCGGTAACAGCCTTACGTGCTTCGAGCGCTTTAGGCGATTTGGCACTTAGCACTTCCATTCCCTCTTGTACAAGTGTAACGCATGACGGCTGAAGTTTTGGCATAGGACGCGGGTCTCTTTCACTACCTTTGGTAACCTCCACCAGACAACAACGACACTTTCCTCCACAATCTTTAAGTTTGGAATAGTAGCACATAGTCGGAGGAACACATTCGCCTCCAATCATGCGAGCAGCTTGCAGGATGGTTGTTCCGGCTTCTACATCTATATCGTGTCCATCTATTGTAATTTTCATAGAAGAAACTTTTTACTATTTATTTTGAAATCAAATGACGAACCTTTTCCATTGGTTCATTTACAAAGTGATCCCTGTTTTTTATTTTTTCAGGGAAACGCACATGGTATTCAAACTCTTCGCGGAAATGACGGATAGCAGCGGCAACAGGCCAAGCAGCAGCATCACCCAACGGACAGATTGTATTACCTTCTATTTTTGCTTGAATACTCCACAATAATTCAATGTCTTCTTCACGCCCTGTACCAGTTTCGATACGGTGAAGTATTTTTTCCATCCAGCCTGTACCCTCACGGCAAGGCGAACATTGTCCGCAACTCTCATGATGATAAAATCTGGAGAAGTTCCATGTATTACGCACAATACACGCAGTATCATTGTAAACAATGAATCCACCCGAACCTAAAGACGATCCAGTCGTAAATCCACCATCTGCCAACGACTCGTATGTCATTAAACGATCTTCATTGTTAGCGGTTTTGAAGATATACTGAGCCGGTAAGATAGGTACAGATGAGCCTCCCGGTATAAATGCTTTCAGAGGACGATCATCTATCATTCCACCAAGATATTCGTCTGAAGTCATAAATTCTTCGACAGATAAGCCTAATTCTATCTCATATACACCCGGATTTTTAATATGTCCCGATGCTGAAATTAATTTAGTTCCTGTCGACTTGCCCAAACCTATTTTAGCATATTCTTCTCCACCATTATTCACAACCCATGGCACAGCCGAAATAGACTCCACATTGTTTACCACTGTAGGTTCATTCCAAAGACCACTTACTGCAGGGAACGGCGGTTTGATACGAGGGTTGCCCCGTTTACCTTCCAATGATTCGATAAGTGCAGTTTCTTCGCCACAAATGTATGCTCCTGCACCGCAGTGAACATGTAAGTCGAGAGAATAACCTGTTCCTAATATATTTTTACCCAGCCATCCGTTGGCATAGGCTTCTTTTATAGCTTTTTCTAAAATCTTGTACACCCACATATATTCACCACGAATATATATATATGACAAATTAGCTTCTAATGCATAACTCGATACAATAGCTCCCTCGATCAGTAAATGAGGAATATATTCCATCAGAAAACGGTCTTTGAACGTACCCGGTTCCGATTCGTCTGCATTTACAACCAAATGACGAGGCTTACCCGATTTTTTATCGATAAAACTCCATTTCAATCCCATAGGGAATCCTGCACCTCCACGACCTCGCAGACCTGATGTTTTCACATGCTCGGTCACCTCATCGGGTGTCATCGATTTCAAGGCCTTTTCTACCGCTGCATAACCTCCGTTTTTGCGATAGACTTCATAGTCCTTTATTCCGGGTATGTCGATCTTTTCTAATAATATCTTTCTAGCCATCGCAAATCAATAAAGGTTTATTTTACCTTGCTTACAATCTTCGATTAAAGCATCAATTTTTTCTTTTGTCAGTTTTTCGTGATAGTAGTCACCCAGCTGAAGCATAGGTCCGTAACCGCATGCACCCAGACATTCTACACCTGCAACACTAAATAGTCCATCGGGAGTCGTTTCACCCTCTTTTACACCTAGTTTCTGACAGGCATATTCCATCATATCGTCACCACCGAGTATCGCACAGCATGATGTACGACAGAACTCAAACATATATTTACCTACCGGTTTTTGATTGAACATGGTATAAAAAGTAACAACTTCGTATACCTCGATAGGTGTAATTCCTAAGATTTCGGCTACTTTATCCATTAATGGTATACTCAGCCAATTTTCGTGAGCATCTTGCACCACATGCAAAACAGGAATCAATGCCGATTTCTTTTTATCAGCAGGATAATGACTAACCAATTCGTTGATACGAGCCGACAGTTCCTCTGTTATATTGATTTCTTGATAATATACTCTTTTTTCCATTTGATATTAAGCGTCTAATTCTCCTGCAATAACATTTATACTGGATAAGGTTGCAACAGCATCCGAAAACATTCCACCTTTAATCATTTCGGAGAATGCCTGATAGTAAATAAAACAAGGACGGCGAAAATGCACACGGAATGGTGTACGAGAGCCATCTGTAATCAGATACATACCCAATTCGCCATTTGCACCTTCTACTGCATGATAAGTTTCAGCAATAGGAACCGGAATCTCGCCCATCACAATCTTGAAATGACTGATAAGAGCCTCCATTTCGGTATATACTTCATTTTTAGGAGGAAGGTAATAGTCAGGAACATCGGCATGATAAGAGCCGGACGGCATATTATCGCGAGCCTGACGGATAATCTTCAAACTTTCTTTGACCTCTGCTGCACGAACACAGAAACGATCATATGTATCACCCGATTGTCCTACGGGCACTATGAAATCAAAATCTTCGTAAGAACTGTATGGTTGTGCTACACGCACATCGTAATCGATACCCGTTGCACGTAAGTTAGGACCGGTAAAGCCATAGTTCATCGCTTTCTCGGCTGAGATAGTACCAACACCAATAATACGATCCATAAATATACGGTTACGCATAAACAAGCGTTCGAGTTGATCCCAAGCTTTAGGGAAACCTTCCAAAAATTCGTCGAGCTTACGCCATGCAGCCTCGCTCCAATCTCTTTCGAATCCACCGATACGTCCCATATTGGTAGTCAGACGTGCTCCGCAAATCTCTTCGTATATTTCGTAGGCAAGTTCGCGGTATTTCATTACGTACAAAAATGGAGTATATGCTCCTAGATCGACACCTAAGATTGAATTACAAATAAGGTGATCGGTAATACGAGCCAGCTCCATTACTATAACGCGCATATATTGTGCACGCTTAGGCACTTCAACTCCAAGAGCTTTTTCGACAGTCATCCACCATGCCATATTATTGATCGGCGACGAACAGTAGTTCATACGATCGGTCAAAGTTGTGATCTGGTAAAAAGTCCTGTTTTCTGCAATTTTCTCGAAAGCCCTGTGAATATAACCAATGGTAGTATCTGCATCCACAATGCGTTCGCCATTCATCAGTAAAATATTCTGAAACACACCATGTGTAGACGGATGCGTAGGTCCAAAGTTGAGTACCGACAATTCCTGTCCGTCTTCAAAGACCTGCTCTTTTACAATTTTCGCAAAGCGATGTTCCGGATTTATTAGTTGATCTGACATTATCTGTCCTCTTTTATTTATTACTTTCGGGTTGATAATTATTAGGAGTTCGTCCAAAGAAGCGGTCATCTTTATCTGTTCTGCCCGAATCTTCCAACGGATATTCTTTGCGCATTGGGAATGATGTCATTCCATCATCGTTCAATATACGTTTTAGGTTAGGATGGCCAATAAAATTCACCCCATAGAAATCGTATGTTTCTCTTTCCATCCAGTTGGCTGCTTCAAAAACATCAGTAATTGAGTCCACCTCTACCTTATCGGCTGCAAGGAAAGTTTTCACCCTCACCCGTACATTATCTAGCCAGTTGTGTAATAAATAAACAACCACAAATTGAGATTGTTTTTCATTGTCGGGATAATGTACTCCGCAAAGATCGGTCAAGAAGTTAAATCGCAATACTTCGTCCTTATGCATAAAACGGATAACTTCCTTTATCACCGCCGGAGCTGCTTCGAAGGTTAAGATATCTTGTTCCATACGAAATTTTGAAACATCGGGACCAAATTTCTCTTCTATTTTATTTTGAATATCTATCGTTTCTAATGCCATCTGACTAATTATTCAAATTTATAAGATTGTAGAAGTTTCTCATATCTTTCCGAACCTCTTCTGTGAATAGATTCGTGCTTAACGATCTCCTGCAATTGCATCAAACCGTCTAGAATTTGCTCGGGACGAGGAGGGCATCCGGGAACATATACATCTACAGGAATAATCTTATCGATACCCTGCAATACCGAATATGTATCGAATATACCACCGGACGAAGCACATGCACCGACAGCAATAACCCATTTAGGTTCTGCCATCTGCTCGTAGACATGACGCAAAATAGGACCCATTTTTTTAGAAATAGTCCCCATTACCAATAGCATATCAGCCTGACGTGGCGAAAAGCTATTACGCTCGGCACCGAAACGCCCCATATCATACGTGGAAGCCATCGTTGCCATAAACTCTATACCACAACATGATGTGGCAAAAGGCAAAGGCCACAAAGAATTAGCACGGGCTAAACCGATTGCATAATCGAACTTTGTAGCGAAAAAGCCATGTCCTGTATACCCTTCTGGGGCAGGAACAATATTTATATTTGATGATGATTCACTCATGGTTCTTTTCTTTTTATTTTTCCCACTCTAAAGCTTTTCTCTTCACTATATAGAGATAGCCCACCAATAACAATCCGATGAAAGTTCCCATTTTAATAAGACCATCTATCCCGATTGCTTTGAAATTGACAGCCCAAGGGTACATAAATATAATTTCGATATCGAAAAGCACAAAAAGGATTGCGACTAGAAAATACTTTACAGCAAAAGGTGAACGTGCGTTTCCGATAGGATCGAGACCGCACTCAAAATTCGAATTTTTTATAGATGATCTTCGTTTCGGCCCAAGAAAGTTCGAAGCAAAAATTGTTGCAACAACAAATATAGCCGAAAAGGCTATTTGCATTAAGATAGGTATAAAATCATATAGGTTTGAATCCATAATTTAGTTTTGACTTTTCTTAGTTGACAGTAAATACATGTTTAAGAACACAAATATACGTCATTTATTTATCAAAAACCAGCCAAAAATGCATATAATTATAGAATAAAAAATAAAAAAAACTATTATAAAACATTATTATATCATTTTGTAAAGTGTAGGTTACACTCTGTGTTATTTAACACAGAGGTATCTTTTTAAGCTCACAAAATGAGTAAAACCATTAATAAATTTGAAACAACTATTTCAAGTTGGATAGCTTTCAATTATATTGCTTTCACAATAATCTTTCTTTCAAAAAACAGCAAAAATTGAGATAACTTTAATCAATGGTTGGGTTTTTATGATAATGTATCTCTATTGACGAAATTGCAGTAGTTTTTTTTACGATCTTGAAAATGCATTTACGGTCTTGCTGCATTTTCAGTTGCATACAATTGCGTTTATTTATACTTTTAAGACTATAAGATTTTCGTGATTTTAATTTCATTCATGTCGTAAAAATATGACAATGATTTAAAAATAGACATTTGAATCCTCTGGATTTTTTTAAGATAAAAAAACAGGAAAACGTTAACTTTGTAATCACTAAAAACATATATAGTCTATATTGACTTTTAACCAACGCCTTATTGAACAAGTTTGATCTAACTATATCGAGTTGTAAATCGTTCAATTAAATCGCTTTTACAGTAATCTTTATTAAAAAATAAAACAATAACAAAAAGTCTGGATTACTTCACTTAAAATTCGAAGACAATATTGAAAAAAGTTCACTTATATGCCATCAATTTTTTCTATAATACACATTAATTAGCATTAATTAACACAAGTCTTAGCAATGTATAATTAATACAAATTAAGCTAATTAATATAAACAAGGCATATTTATAACACGTTATAACATGAAAATAGGCAATAATTGCAACGTTCAAAAATGATACCACAATGAAGTCAATCATAAAAAAAATAAATATTCGGGAAATCTTTCATAAAAAGATACTTATCCCTCCTTCTATAAATAGAAGACACTTCAGAACTATACTATTAGGAGTAACTCTATTATTAGTTGCTAATGAAGAAGCAAAAGCGCAAGAAGACTACGATTTCACACTCAGTTCTTATCCTACATACTCTTATGAGTCTTTCAGCAAAAGTAATGTTGATGGCATAAAAGGATATCCGACAAGTATTATTAAAACAGATATTTTATCTATAATAGATGGTGATTTACCTATAATATATGAGCATCGGTTTTCGGGTTTATTTGCAGTAGAGGCTGGTGTAGGTCTAATACTACCTTATGAAAATGAAATCAGCACCTTTCCTATAAGTGCAGAAAATAATAGGAATTTCAAAAACACAAAATTTGGATACAGTCTCTTAGCTGCACCCAGAATATATTTTGCTCACAGTTCTAAAAATTATATGGCCTTAATGGTAAGGTATAGAAGATACGACGAACTCTCGATTGCCGAATATGGTGTTGGAAAAGGATGGGTATGGTTGTTAGCCGACAAATATCCGCTAGATGCAGCTGTGTATGCTTCTTTATCATGGCAAACGCCTTTTGGTCAAACTGAGGCTACCAACAATTTCAGATTTAAAAATAGTGCATTTGAAGACAGAGGTCGAGGTGCGGTATTTGCTCTAAGTTTTTCATTAAGATTTGGGATAGCAACCAGATAAATCATATACAAAAAGAGCTCCTGTTTTAAGTTAAAACAGGAGCTCTTTTCGCTTGTAATCGCTTCTTATTCTTGGATATAAAAAGAAGGACCTACAATTTTAATCTCTTTTTGGATTACTTGCTTCGAAGCAATTGCTTTTGCATCCGGTTGCTTACCACCAATAGAAACCAACGCATTACCGGCAGCAACTATCGGTATGCCGTGACTGTCTCGACCAGCCATCTGATCCGGCGTCAAAACGAAATCAACGACCTCCGATTCTCCTGCTTTAAGATGAATACGCTTAAATCCCTGTAGTGAACGAATAGAATTCTTAAGATTATTATCGGATAGCGAAACATAAAGCTGAACCACCTCATCACCATCTACTTTTCCGGTATTCTTTACCTCTACTGAAAACAAGACATCATCGCCTGCCGTTACAGATTGCGAAGATGCTAACATTTTATATTCAAATTTAGTATAACTCAACCCATATCCGAATTCATAAAGTGGCTCTCCTTCAAAATAACGATATGTTTTTCCAGCCATATTGTAATCATCGAATGCCGGTATCTGATCTATACTCCTATAAAATGTTACTGGCAAACGCCCTGCAGGATTATAATCACCAAACAACACATCAGCGATAGCTGCTCCCCCACTCTGGCCCGGATACCAAGCTTCTACTATTGCAGGCAGATTTTCAGCCTCCCAATTAAATGCTAATGCACTTCCATTTAATAAGACTAAAACAGTAGGTTTACCCAGCGCATATATTTCTTTTATCAATTCGGTTTGAATAGCAGGTAATTTAATATCTAAACGGTCTCCTCTATCAAAGCCATCAACTTTAACCCGCATTTCTTCTCCCTCTAGTGTTGGTCCTAATCCCATACATAGAACAACTATATCGGAGGACTTAGCCAGATTTAACGCTTCTTGTTTCAGATTGTCATTAGGTTTTTCCCATAAGAAACTCATAGCCGGATATTCTGTATTGTTTTGTACATAATCGATCTTGACATCATAAGATTTGCCAGCCTCTAAATGAACATACTCATAAGCTTTTTGCAATTCATGATCTCCTCTGCACGATAAAAGTTTAGCACCATCTAAATAAAGGTCGAAACCCAAAAGCCCTTCTCCTGCAATGGCATACTCTCCGGTAACGGGTGGAATAATGATTCCACTCCATCTAACAGAAAAATGATCGTATTTCATATCTGCGAATGGAGGAGTAGTCCACCATGCAAAATTCACAGTCTTATCTATCTGTGTATGAGCCGGAGTCCCTTCCCAATTTAAATTAGGAAAATATTCAGCCTTTAAGCCATTTTGTTTTTTAGTACCATCAGTATATAAATAATCGGATGGAACAATATCGAAATAAGGTAATTTGAGTGCTAAAGGACATCCTT
This sequence comes from Dysgonomonas sp. ZJ709, assembly GCF_011039195.1. NCBI lineage: Bacteria > Pseudomonadati > Bacteroidota > Bacteroidia > Bacteroidales > Dysgonomonadaceae > Dysgonomonas > Dysgonomonas sp. ZJ709. Next base: position 102,823 of record NZ_JAAKEM010000004.1, on the reverse strand, counting down.
GTGCAAAATTGATTTGCGAATTGGGTAACTTATCTTTTAGTCCTGCTAATACTGTTTTAGGATCAGTCGGATAACCATAGTAGTTTGCCAACAATACATCCTTTGCATCGGCATTAGGGCCTATTACAGCAACCTTTTTGACACCTTTATTAAAAGGAAGTGTATTTTTTTCGTTCTTCAATAAAACGATTGATTTATGGGCAGCATCTAAAGCTAGTTGTTTATGCTCTTTGCTATCGACTACACTATACGGGATTTTTGAATACTCAACCATTTCCTGTGGATCAAACTGTCCTAATTTCATCCGGGCAAGAATAATTCTTTTCACCGATACATCTAATTCTGCTTCTGTGAGGAAACCTTGCTTTACTGAACTAACTAAATTTCTATATACATCGCCGCAATTCAAATCAGTACCTGCTTGTATTGCCATCGCAGCAGCCTCCTCGGGTGTAGCAACAAGATTGTGTGCTTCCTTTTTATAGAAGTCAGCTATCGCTCCACAATCGGAAACGATATAACCTTCAAAACCCCATTGCTCACGCAACAAACCCTCCAGAAATTTACTTCCACAACAAGGAGCACCCTTCAAGCGCTGATAAGCACACATCACAGAATAAACATTAGCATGTTCTACTGTTTTTCTGAAATGAGGAAGATATGTTTCTGCCAAGTCATAATCGCTAGGCCACACATCGAAAGAATGACGAGTCGATTCGGGACCACTATGCACAGCAAAGTGCTTGGCTGTAGCTACGAGTTTTAAATATCTCGAATCGTCACCTTGCAATCCTTTGATAAAAGGAACTGCTAATTCGCCTGTCAGATAGGGATCTTCACCATAAGTTTCCATACCTCTGCCCCAGCGCGGATCGCGAAATATATTTATATTGGGTGTCCAAAATGTCAGACCTTGATATATGCCTCTCTTACCTTGCAATGCATACGCGTGATGCTTTGCTCTAGCTTCGTCTGAGATCGCATCTGCAATACTAAACATTTCTTCTTTATCCCACATGGCAGCCATGCCTATGGCCTGAGGAAAAACAGTAGCGACTCCCGAACGCGCAACACCGTGCAAACACTCATTCCAAAAGTTATGGGCAGGGATACCTAAACGCTTAATTTCGGGCGAATCGTAACGAAGCATCAATGCTTTTTCTTCGAGCGTCAATCGGGATAACAAGTCATCCGCCCTTTCATCGAAGTTAAGAGATACATTTTTATATGGTTCTACTCCTTCTTGCCCCTTTACTAATAATGCTGTGGACAAAAAGACACAAGCTATAAGAATTAATTTAGAATAGTAAGTGATAGTCTTCATACTAATTGAGAAATTTAAGATTTAACTTGACTAAGGTAATAAAAAAGATAATATTAACTATCACTCATTTAATAAATAAAGGCATTTTTTCATCAGTTTACAGAAACGTAAGCTCCGCCTATCTACTTCTTTCCGCTAAGTAGACTCCAAATAAAATAAGGCAAGAGCCGACAAGTGTAATAATTGTGATTTGTTCGTCAATAACCAATGCTGAGGTAATCATTGTAACAAGGGGGACAATATAAAGATAATTTGTAGCACGTAAAGCGCCTATTCTTTTGACAATATTGTTCCACATAATAAAACATAGCATAGAAGCTACTACACCGAGAAAAAGCAAATTTGAAAACACAACCGGTTTCAGCAAGATATCTAAATTGAAATTAAGAGGACTAATAATGAACATAGGCAATGAGGTAATTATGCCATAGAAAAACACTTTACGGGTAAAGAATAAAATAGAGTATTTTGTATTCATACGCCTTAGTATGAGACAATAAAATGCCCACATGAGGGCTGCAACAAATGTAAGAATATCTCCCAATGGATTAACTTCGAAGTTAAAGCGGCCATTGAATACAACCAGAGCCACTCCTGCCAAAGCAATAAATGACCCAATTAACAGATTTCTCTTTAGTTTTTCTTCTTTATTTACAAAATAAAAAAGAAAGGCGGTCAAAATGGGCGTTGTACAAATAATTAAAGAAACATTCGAAGCTAATGTCAAACCCAATGCTGTATTTTCGGTGATAAAGTACAACGACCCTCCGCTAAGCCCTGCACCCACCATCCACAACTCGTCTTTAAAGCTATTTGCAAACAATTTACGTGGAGAGACAAAACAAATGCATATATATGCCAAAACAAAGCGAAAAAAGAATATCTCGATGGGAGACAAGCCATAGCCAATTAAGACTTTGGTTGAAACGAATGTTACGCCCCATATACAAACTGTTATTACAGCCATGAAATGATACCAAAAGACACGATCTATTGCCATTACTTATAATTATTGCAGAATTTATTTATAAATAGTCTGACAAAGATATACAAACGAAAATCCACTTCTAGTGGTAGCAGAATATTTGGACGGCTGCAACCATTTTATTTTCGAGAAAATCATCAAAGTAAAACGAAATATCAAAATGCAAAGTTTCTCTGCACCAAGTGAAATGAAATACACTACTGCTCTGAATATAAAACAATAATACATTGAACTTTATGCAAAAGAACAAAAACTATATTTTTCGGAGTACTAGTTTTCTTTTTATCGTAGTTGATATTTGAGCAAAAAAATCTTTTACTTCCTTATAAGATTCTTTAGAATGTCTTGTCGAGTAAATATCCAGGTATTGTGTATAAATAATTTGATTATCTTTTTGTTCGGTTTTAGTTTTGAGCGAACCAAAAGGCGTATTTATGTCAACATCTTTAGGTAAGGTTTCCAGCGTATACGATTCAGGCAAGTTAAATACAATAGAATCAGTCTCGCTAAAACCATTCTGCATGACTATATCCCAAGTCCGGCTCTCTGCCGAAAACATATTCAGGGTTCCTTTATGCAAAGGACATAAAGGCAGGAATAAACGGTTTCCTGTTTTATTGCCATAATCGGGAGCTTGAAAAGCAGCATCTAGCCGGCATGAAGGTAATGATGCCTTATTTTCTGTTGCGTTAATTCCACTAAACTCAATATGGGGTAGTTTTAAATAGGTATTAATATATTTAATCATCTTATCCCGATCTTTAGAATTGAAGACAGGTATTGCAGACACGTATCCATGCAAATGCTCTACAAAAGATATATGCCCTGAAGCCTGACCATCTTCGTGAATATCAACAACTAGAATAGTTTCCTTATTATTTTGTTTATCAGTATAGACAGGAAGCCTACACAACTTACTTTCCGTACCATCTTCGGAAATAACAAGAGCTGTATGTCCTGCAATATCATCATGAACAAATCCAAAAGGCAAGGTTTGTGAAGTACACTCAAGCCATATGCTATCTCCCTTCAATGGAACAAGCAAGATTGCATGATCTGTCTGACTCACATTTGCAAAGTCAGGATAAAGTTCTCTTTCCGTCATACTTATCTCACAATAATTTGATGGTATATCAACTGCTTTTAGCATTGCTTTCATCAAATTTGACAAGCCCTTACAGTCTCCAAACCCATTTTTAGCCACATGCATGGCAGCAGCCGGCTGTAATCCTCCTATACCCATCTGAATACTCACATAGCGGGAATGGTTTTGCATATATTCGTAAATAATTCTCACTTTCTCCCTGTCATCTTTAGCGTCTTTTGTCATTGCTTGTAGCTTAGCTACCAAATCGGCTGACAAGATATCTCTATCTTTCAATAGCTTAGACACCCATTCGGCATAACTACCCCATGTCGACATATTACCACAATGAGAATCATAACAAAAATCAGACGGAGCAAATAACACTCGTGGCAAGATTTCACGGAACGAAGGTGCCAATACTTCATATTTTCTCGCTTTCAATCCAATTAACGAAAGTGAATATATATTCTTATCTACTATCTTTTCATTCTGAATATTACATGCATAATTCGATTTTTTTCGCAAATTAATATCCAATGGTAATTCCAATTTAAACTCAGCCCTCTCAAGCGATTCCTGAAAGCCGACAGGACTAAAAGACGGATAAGAAATGACCCCATTCTTTATCTTTACCTGATACGAATACTCTACTGTAAACGGGTAAGAAAGGTGTTGGCATTCATATGAAATACTATAACTATCTGAAGCCATTGTAGAGCCCTCCGATATAGAGGATACGATTAGATCTCCTTTCTTGATTTTCCGAATAATCTTACCTGATGCATCCCTCACAATTCCGGAAAAACTGCTCAACTCTCTTGATTTATCTCCATAGGTCCTAAAATGTGCATAATAATCTCCTTGTTTATTCAAAATCGTTGTCACTTCAGTAACAGTATAAGTAGCATTATTCAGATTAGACTGGGTAAAAACAATCGAATAATCCCGGACAACTGCAACAGCATCAATTTTCAGACTATCGGCAATTGCAGATACCGGATAATCATTCGCATAGATGAAGCTATTCATTAAGCAAACAGTAACAAACACCAAATATATTTTTATATTTCTCATTCAATAATTCATAAATAAATTGTCAGCTTATCTTTTTTAATACAATTTGCTCCGAATTTTTAAGCACTATTTTGGCAAAGAAATTGCGTAACAATTCATAGTCAGTTTGTAAAAACTGTAACGATTTTAATTGAAACTGATAGTTCATCTGGATGCTATTTTGAGTTTGTCCCACGCGACAAGTCAGAACCATAGACTCATTCTCATCTAATAGAATTTTCTCCGATTGGATAGTCTCCTCTACAGCATAACCTTCAGGAATCATAATATTAACTATCTGCCTATAATTTTGCAAATAATTAAAATTAACAGGAACAGTCCGATTTTCATCTTTAAATGGATTCTCCGAAAAATGCTTTATTAAAAATGGGTTTATATAAAGAAATTCGTCTCCTAAAGTGACATCCGGTTTTACAATAAAAATCTCCTTGACGTCACCCGCAGCATTATCAGCTCCTGATATCTCGAAATCGACAACCTCACAAGCCAATTGTCCGGCTAACTTTTCCAAATATTCATTATTATCTTTATAGTCCGCATAATGGTCTCTGAAAGACAGCGCATCATTTCCTCTTCGGGTTATAGATATTCGCCCTTTATACTCACCTCCCTCAAATTTATAATCGTTAGTTATTGCCATCATTCCTATTGAAACCGTAGACAAATCGACCCAATCACCCCCTTGTTGAAGCAATGCACGAGCCTGAGGAACCATACATTTTTGAGGTAAAAGGTTCCAATCTCCAAATTTAGCAGATGCATCAGTATAATACATCATGGTATCTATCTTAACACCTACGATTGTATAATTCAATGCTGAAATACTAGGATGAGTTACAGGCAATCGTCCGTTGCTCCTCGTACTAAGCACAACAGGATAGGCATCAAAGCCACCAGACTTCAAGGCATTGATAAGCAAGAAGTTCATATCAGCACTATTTCCTAAACCTTTCTTTAACACATCACCCAAATCGGAAGGATAAAATGCATTTTTCTCATTCCATTTCACTTTATATTTAATCATATTGAGTATTTCTTTTGCATTCTCAATATTTATTTCTTTTGTTGAAATATCATTTTTAAAAAGGCCTGTTTTCTTAAGATTACCACCGAAAACACCTGCATCAAGGATGTCTTTATCTACATTAGCCCACGTTGTTGTATACGATTTTGTCATGCTATTCGGAAATTTCGTATTACTTAGTTCAAATGTTACTTTTGATATATAATCCCCTAATGTCCAAACATAACTTTCATTTTTCAATGCCTTTATATTATTGCCTCTGAAAACAGTTTTTTTTGCATTACAAGTGTGCATAGTGCTCTGCATACGACCATTATCGTCCTTGTAACGAATATTGTAGTTTGCATTAACCATTGTAGTTGTAGCATCTATTTTTTCGTAACCTTGCATATTTAAGTTATAATAGAGATACTCAGGAGTTATAACCTCAAAGCTAACTTGCTGTGTTGGAATAGAACTTTGAAAATAAAATTCCCGCAAATCATAATAATAGTCCGAAACAATTGTATATTTAAATTCAATCACAGAACCTACTTTTGCACCCGACAAGGTAAACTTCTTCAGTTTATTCTTCTCATTTATGCTTTCATCAAAAATAAACTCCTTTGACAATTTTGTCTTAATAATCTTTCTATTATCAGCATTGTATGTAGTACCAGATAAGTGAGTTATTCGTTCCTTATTTAATCTGTCTGCTTCATAATATGGGATTTCCTGATCGCACCACCCTAACCCCTCATTCTTCAATATCTTTATCTTCATCTTTAGTGTATACTGATATTGAAAACCTGCTTCATCATCATAAATAAAATCTAAATTACCCTCTTTCAATAGAATAAGAGCGGCAGCAGTTGTATCCTGAGGATATACAGCCATATCCAGCTCATCAATGGTTACATCCCCATATTTCGATTGTGCATTCGAATATAAAGTCGCTAACAATAAGAAAACGGCTACGATGGTAAGTGTTTTTTTCATAGATTCGGTGTTCGTTAATATTTGCAAAATTAACTAAATAATCGTTCTATCCAAATAATACTATAAATATTACATAATATACCATACTATATAAAAAAGGCCGATGATAAAATCATCAGCCTTTTCCCTTAAAAATTAACAACTTATCTCTCCCACTGCAAGAGTTCGATCACCGCTAGGTGGTAATCCCGCTCAGTTTCGAGGTACTTATCCACTGTTTCGTAATACACAGATACTTCCAGTAAATAATTGATAAGGGAAAGCTGCCCCCTATCGAATGCCCGTGCAAGTAATTCGTGATTATTGGTTATTGACAAAGCATTCTCATACTCTTTCAGAAAGAGGGATAGTTTATATGCTTTTTCATATTCATTTTTCAATTTATTACGAAACTGCAATTTGTAGTCTTCTTGCTGCATTTGCAAGGCGATAGTTTGAGCCTTTTGATGCTTAACTGTATTTTTTCCTTCCCACAAAGGAATAGAAACACCGATAGTAAAACCTTGCTGAACAGTCCCTAAAACACGTTCACTGGCATAACCAGCTGTAAATTTGGGCATATTGAGTGCACGTGTCAATTGTTCTTGCTTACGACTTAAGACGACCTCTTGCTCCGCTAACTGGAGTAAGGAATTATTCTCTTTTACATTAACAAACCACTCATCGAAATTCAAAGGGAAAGCAAACTGAGGATAAGCATCCAGACTATTTTCAATAGATATTCCTCCATTCATCCGCCGTAATTCGGATTTAATAGTATTGATCTCAACTTCATTTATTTGTAAAGCCTTCTCTGCACTCAATAAATTAAGCTTCGTTTTATTACGCTCCAGAACATTGATATCTCCTTCATCAAACATAGTCTGATAACCGGCTGATAATTCTTTCGCATACTTCAGACGTTCGGTCAGTAATTTATTTATTTTAATCTGATAAGTCAACTTGACGCAGAGCAGGCGTGCCTCTTGTAACACTTCTCTGCGCTGTTGATCATAGTTCAAATCCACTTGCCGATTCTTCCCTTGTGCTAATTGTGATTTATGACGATAGGCTGTCGGAAAATCGAAAGACTGGGTTACATTCAGATCCGTTCTATTACCGGTATCTCCCGGGCTGCCCCAAAGATATCCAAATTCAACTTCGGGGTTGGCAATAGTAAGACCAGTCTTATTTCCTATTTTATCGGCATTAGCCTGTTCCCTAAGAGCTTTCAAGGTTGTATTATTGGCTTCTATGCTGTTTAATGCCTGCTCAAAACCTGATTGGGCATTGATTGTCAATACAGCAAAAGACAGGATAATACTAAATATTATTCGTTTCATAACTTTCATTTAATTTCTTGTTGAACTAAAGTTTCTTCTACTTGCGGTTTGCGGTTTTTCAACATCCTATAAATTATCGGAACAATGTACATATTCAATAAAGTAGATGTTAATAATCCTCCCAGAATAACCTTTGCCATAGGGCTTTGTATCTCATTACCTGGCAAATCACCTTGTATAGCCAATGGAACCAGAGCTAATCCGGATGATAATGCAGTCATCAAAATAGGATTCAGCCGATCGAGCGAACCTTGCAGAATACTTTTTTCTATCGAAAACCCTTTAGCACTTAAGTCGTTATAGTGAGACATTAGCAGGATTCCATTACGCGTTGCAATACCAAATAACGATATAAAACCAATGATAGCCGGTATGCTTATCTCGCCCGTAGTCAAGAAGATTACATATACCCCACCAATGAGAGCCAATGGTAAGTTAATTAACACTACTGCCGACTGCGCCACATTGCGGAACTGATTGAATAACAGCAGGAAAATTATCAATATAGCAAACACAGACGTAATTAACAAGGTTTGAGAAGCAGATTTCTCGCTTTCGAACTGACCGCCATATTCAATGTGATATCCCTCAGGCAAGATGATATTAGCATCTATATTATTTTGAATATCATCGACAACTCCACGCAAATCACGTCCAGCAACATTCGCCGATACAACTATTTTACGCTGAGCATTCTCTCGGTTGATAGCATTAGGCCCTGTGGACGAAGTTATTTCAGCGACATATTCAAATGGAACTTTTTTGCCATTTGCGTCAATCATCAGATTACGTATTTTATCTGCCTCATCTTTAAAATTATCATCTACTTTGAGTGTCAGATCGAATGTTTTACCATTGTCATAGACCTGCGAAACAACTTCTCCGGCAAGCATGGCTGTTACAAACTCCGAAAACTCGGGTAATGTAATACCATATTTGGCAAGCATTTCGCGTTTAGGTATAATCTTTAATTGCGGACGTTCTACTTGTTGCTCTACATTCAAGTCGGCAAGGCCTTCGATACCTTCTATCGATGATTTTATTTGATTACCCAATGCAAAGAGTTGATTCAAGTCCGTACCAAATAACTTAATAGCGATATTGGCTTTCGTTCCCGACAGCATATGGTCGATGCGATGTGATATGGGTTGTCCAATCTCAATACTTACTCCCGGAATTGCATTTAGCTTTTCACGTATTTCGACAAGCATTTCATCTTTGGAGCGATCTTTCAATATGAAAGGTGCTTCTATCTCGGAAGAGTTTACGCCAAATGAATGTTCGTCCAATTCCGCACGACCTGTTTTACGTCCTACCGTCTGAATCTCGGGTACAGTCAGCAACATCAGTTCGGCTTGTCTGCCTATTTTATCAGATTCCTCAATCGATATTCCGGGCAATGTATTGACTGTGATAGTAAATGATCCTTCGTTGAATGGAGGTAAGAAGTTACGCCCCAATGTAAAGAATATAATAATCGCCGAAGCTAATAACAGACCTGTTACAGCTAGTACTTTCTTTTGATGAATCAAAGCCCAATGCAAACTTTTTTCATATATCACTTTCAATTTGACAACAAAGACCGGCTCTTTATCTTCTTTATTCCCTTTGTTCTTACCAAGCAAATAGCTACATAGTACAGGGGTAACCGTAAGTGCAATAATAGTAGAAGCAAACAATGCAACTATAAAGGCAATACCAAGCGGAGCAAGCATTCGCCCTTCCATCCCACTCAAAAAGAATAATGGAATGAAACAAGTAACAATAATTAATGTTGAATTAAGAATCGGCATACGCACCTCTTTCGATGCTTCGAAAACGACATCCAAAACTTTCTTTTGTTCAGCTATCGGCTTCTGCCTGTTCTCTCGCAGATGTTTAAACACATTTTCGACATCTATTATAGCATCGTCCACCAGTGAACCAATAGCGATAGCCATCCCCCCGAGACTCATGGTATTAATGGTTAAGCCCATAGCCTTAAGAGCAAGAATAGAAGTAAGTAAAGATAGAGGAAGTGCCAATAGAGATATAAATGTTGTGCGCCCGTTCATTAAGAAAAGGAACAAGACAATTACAACAAATATCGATCCTTCGTACAGCGATTTTTGAACATTGCCTATTGAGTTTTCTATAAACCGTTCCTGACGGAAAATGTCAGACGATATTTGCACGTCTGCCGGTAAACTTTTTTGAAGATCGACAAGAGATGCATCCAGTTTCTCACTAAGTTCTATTGTATTAGTATTAGGCTGCTTTGTTACAGTCATCAATACGGCTTCTTTGCCTCGTTCTGATGCCACGCCCAATTTAGGTGCTTTCGCTCCAATTTTGATTTCGGCTATATCGCGAATTAGAATCGGATTTTCTCCCGCCTTCTTTATGACTCCTGTTCCCAATTGGTCTACATCTGTACTTTGCATGATGCCACGAACGATATATTCGTTACCATATTCATACAAGACTCCTCCCGCAGCGTTCTGATTCATATTCCGAACCGATTGCAAGACCTCATCGAGACTCACACCATAATGTTTCATACGACCGGGATCAAGTAATATCTGATACTCTTTGATGTCTCCACCAATTACGGTTACTTGCGCCACACCTCCGGTCGACAATAAACGTGGGCGAATAGTCCAGTCGGCCAATGTACGTAAATCGAGTAAGGACGTAGAATCGGCAGTAAGCCCGATAATCATAATCTCACCCATTATAGACGATTGTGGCCCTAATGTCGGTTGCCCCACATTGTCGGGCAAAGTACCGCTTATTGTCGCCAGTTTTTCGGTTACTATCTGGCGTGCTTTATATATATCTGTTCCCCAGTCAAACTCGACCCACACGACAGAAAATCCTGTGATGGAAGACGAACGGACACGACGTACATCAGTTGCCCCGTTTACCGCAGTTTCGATAGGAAAAGAAACAATCCGTTCCACCTCCTCCGCTGCCATGCCGTTGGCTTCGGTCATAATAACAACTGTCGGTGCATTCAGATCGGGAAACACATCTACTTCCATATTCTTGGCAGTATACAGTCCTCCAACCAAAAGAAGTACCGCACCAATAAGGACGACCAAACGGTTGTTTAACGAAAAATGTATTATTCTATTTAACATATTATATCCTCCTTGTTAATGCTCATGACCGTGTGGTATAGCAGCCGATGCCGATGCCAGTTTAACATGATAAGCTCCTTTACTGACAACAATATCTCCTTCTTTCAAACCCGAAAGAATTTCTACACGGTCACCATCGCTGGCACCGAGTTTCACTTCTTGCTTTTTATATCCTTCTTCGTCCAGTTGGATATATACAAAGTAGATACCTTGATCTTCGGTAAGAGAAGAAACAGGTATGGAAATTACTTGTTGCTTTACTCCGGATATGAGAAATACCTCAACATACGATCCCGATATTATCTGACCGATATTGTCAAATTCAAAATTGACGGGTACATAATATTCTTGTGTATTTGCAGAGCGGCCATAAGAAACCAGTCTTCCATTCAGATCGGAAAGGCGATGAATCGCTTTATCGTAAGGTGTTTTGAAATTAGCTGTGGTTATATTTCCTAAATCTTTATAGTAGCGCTCCGAAACATCGGCTCGCAACTGTAGCTTACGGTTTTGTGTGACAGTCACTAATGGCTGACCTACTTCTACATACTGACCTTCGCTCACTAATTTTAATTTAACAAAACCACCGATAGGCGAGGATATCCCAACTCCTTTTGCACCCTGACGAGTAGCAAAATTACCGTAAGCTGTTTTGGTATTCTCGTAATTAAGCTTCAACTCGTTAAATTCTTTCTGCGATATCAATTTATCAGCGATCAATGCTTCTGCCCGTTGATACTCAAGTTGAGCAATCTCGTAAGCCGATTTAGCTTTAAGGACAGGATCACCGTCTACAATATTTCTGGATGAGATACTAAGCAACGATTCGCCAGCCTTTACAGATAGACCTTCATTTAAAGATGCTTTATTGAACGATACGATACCATTTGTTGTGGCAGATACTGTTACCTCATCTCCCTGAGCCGAAAGTATTTGCCCACTGGTTTTTATCACCTGATGAAAACGATCGGGCTTCACTGTTATTACTTCCAAGCCTACGGCTTTAGCCTGTTCGGGGGTAAAGATAATCTCATCGCTATGATTTTCTGCAGTTTTGTCTTTAGCGCCATGATCATGATCACAATCATGTCCCTCTTCGCCGTGAGTATGACCTTCTGCTTCGTGATTATGCCCTGCATGCGATTCTTTGTCATGATTGTGTCCTGCATGCTCGTCTGCTTTGTTGGAATTGCACCCCCAAGCAAAGACTAGCAAACAAACTAAATAAATAAGATGTTTTTTCATTCTATGTACGTGTTTTAATTTTAATACAAAGTTATTGGTTAACGAACGCAACTAGGTTGCAATCTTAGAACAATGACTGCATAAGCCTTTCAGTACAAAATTTGCACTGTGAAGAATAAAGTTTTGAGGGATATTTACTTCGGGTATAGAAGCATTGTCGAGACAGAATGTCGTTTTACACTTTTCGCAGTAGAAATGTGTATGCTGCTGCTCTACCGAGCAATCGCAATAGCGGCTGCAAACCGAATATTTGATAGAGCCGGAACCATCGTCTATACTGTGTATCAATCGTTTCTCATGAAACAAAGTGATGGTTCTGAATAAGGTAGACTTATCGACAGTATCGAGTGTAGTTTCTAAATCCGCAAGACAAAATGCATGCGAAAAATTCATCATTTCTTTAAAAATGAGCAGTCTTACAGCTGTAATATTAATGCCTCTTTCTTGAAGCCGTTCTATGTAGTTATCCATTATATTTCAATACTTTAATATCGCAAACTTTCATATTTACCGTCTAAGAAAGACAACAAACGTCTGCTATAACTAAATGACAGTCATTACATGATAATAAATACTCGAACAAACGGAGTATTTATCAGCTTAAAGTAGAAATAAAGGGAGGAGCCCTTAGGCTACGTATAGTGCCGACAAAGGGAGAGGTGTAGGTTTCTAAATATGGTTTTTCCTGTAGATGAAGTCCAACGGTTGGAGCATCAAGATAAAATATATTTAGCGTATAAGCAATATAAAATAAAGACGAAATACTAATCGGTTGGACAGTATCATTTTCGTGGTTATTCGCCTGACGTAAAACGACAGTCTTCAAATCACAATCTTCTGAATTGTCGTGCGAATGGTGTTTATCATGCACACCACCACAGCATTCGCAATTGCTATGATCACATTCACTATGATCACTATGTTTCTCGTTATTATGAATTGTTTGACAGGCTTCGCTACGGACCATACATACAATTCCGTCATGATGGTAATGAGGCAAGACTCCATGTGCCAATAACAATATATTAGCAAATAGCAGGAGAATCAGAGATATATGCTTCTTAACCTTCATCCGGCAAATATAGGAATTTTTAATTTAAAACTTCAAACTTTGCACACACAAGAAAATAAAAGCGTTAAAATAATAATTATCCTAACGCTTTTATTTAATTATTTATGAATGATTTACTATCAAGCTCCGATCATATTTTCGGGGTTTAATATTCTATCCAGTTCTTCTTTAGACAATACATTTTTCTTTAATATCAAACTATAAACGCTCTGCCCTGTTTCAAGTGCTTCTTTGGCTATCGCAGTACTGTTTTCGTAACCAATATATGGATTCAGTGCTGTTACGATACCGATGCTGTTCATCACTAAATTTTTGCAATGTTCCTCATTTGCTGTGATACCGTCTATACAGTTCTTTCTGAAACATACCATTGCATTCGACAGAAGTTTTACCGATTCAAAAAGAGTATATGTGATCACAGGTTCCATCACATTCAATTGTAATTGCCCTGCTTCAGCGGCCATTGTAACAGCAAAATCGTTCGCTATCACCTTAAAGCACGTCTGCGATACAACTTCGGGTATAACTGGATTCACTTTACCGGGCATAATAGATGATCCGGCTTGCATTGGAGGTAAATTGATTTCATAAAATCCACAACGAGGGCCCGAAGTCAGCAATCTTAAGTCGTTTGCCATTTTCGATAACTTTGTCGATAATTTTTTCAAGGCCGAAGAATAAGCAACAAAGCTCGAAGTGCTGGATGTTGCCTCCACCAAATTTGTAGCAGGCGTAAAATCGAACTTAGTTATTTTCGACAGATTCTCGGCACAAAGTTTAGCATAGCCCGGAACAGCATTAAGTCCTGTACCAACAGCAGTAGCCCCCATATTTATTTCCAAACTCTGATTTGCACTTTGATTTAAAGAATCGATCTCTTTATCTAACGTAGCTGCATAGGCATCGAATACCTGCCCTAGCGTTAAAGGAATGGCATCTTGGAGATGGGTTCGCCCCATTGTTATCACATGTGCTAATTCTTGTCCTTTCTTCTTTAATGAACCAACAAGTTCACTCAACGATTGCACTATATTCTGATTATAGAAAAGGATTCCTAATTTAACGCCTGTAGGATAGGCATCATTAGTAGATTGAGAGAGATTTACATGATCGTAAGGAGAACAATATTGATATTCCCCTTTATTATGCCCCATCATTTCGAGTGCAATATTAGCTACTACCTCATTTATATTCATGTTGGTAGAGGTACCTGCACCTCCTTGTAACATATCACTTAAAAATTGATCCTGATATTCTCCTCCTATAAGTTTTTTACATGCTTCTATTATAGCCTCTGCTATTCTTTTGTCCAGTACGCCTAAGCGGCAATTTGTTTCTGCGGCAGCCCACTTTACGTAAGCTAATGCTTTAATAAACTCGGGAAAACTGGTAAGTTTTATTCCTGTAATCTGAAAGTTGTGAACAGCCCTTTGTGTGTGAATGCCATAGTAAGCATCGCTAGGAATAGGCAGGTCTCCTATTAAATCAGTTTCAATTCTATCCATGTTAACAATATGAAAGTAAATATTTAGAAAATAGTTAGTATTTATTATCGAATGTACTAAATGTTTTAACGAAACAAAAGAGTTTCATATTATAATATCACATATTTTATCTTTATATAGAGGTAAGGTACTATTTCGCATATAAATAAGATTTATGTCACTAAAAAAAAAGAAACTACTCTTTCGAATAGCTCCTTTTGAGGTTATAATTCGCAATTAATCTTCATCTTTTTGTGTTGATGCATAGTCTTTCAGTAATTTTTCTTGTACATCGGTAGGCACAAGTTCATAACTCGCAAACTTCATTGTGAAAGAAGCCCGACCACCTGTCAACGAACTGAGCGAAATTGAATAACTTCCCATTTCTTTCAATGGTACTTTAGCCTTCAATATTTCGATGCCTCTATCGCTTTCCATGCCCATAATCATAGCACGGCGGTTTTGGAGGTCGCCCATTACGTCGCCCATTCTATCGGAAGGGACAGATACGGTTACATCATAGATAGGTTCGAGAATCTTAGGACCTGCATTTTTGAAAGCTTCGCTGAACGCATTTCGCCCTGCCAGCATAAACGAAATTTCATTGGAATCTACAGGGTGCATCTTTCCGTCATAAACAACAACACGTACATCGCGGGCATAAGAGCCAGTTAAGGGCCCTTGCTCCAAACGTGCCATAATACCTTTTACAATGGCCGGCAAGAAGCGGGTATCGATAGATCCACCGACGATACTATTTACAAAAACAAGCTTACCGCCCCAGTCCAGATCGTAAGTTTGGACATCACGAGTCTGTACTTTAAATTCTTGTCCGTTGAACCTGTAAATCTCAGGAACAGGCACACCTTCCACATATGGTTCTACTATCATGTGAACCTCGCCAAATTGTCCGGCACCACCCGATTGTTTTTTGTGACGATAGTCGGCTCTGGCAGCTTTGGTTATCGTTTCTCTATATGGAATCTTCGGCTCGGAATATATTATAGCTATTTTATCGTTATTTTCAAGTCTCCACTTCAGTGTTTTAAGATGAAATTCCCCTTGTCCCGAAACAATTAATTGCTTCAATTCTTTCGAATTTTCGATCAACCATGTAGGGTCTTCCTCATGCATGCGCTGCAATGCTTCACTGAGTTTCTCCGTATCTTTTTCGTTCTCGGCTTTTATAGCACGACGATATTTTGGTTCAGGGTATTTTATAAAATTAAATTTATTATCTACTCCTTTTACATTTAAAGTATTTCCTGTCCTTACATCTTTTAATTTAACTGTTGCGCCGATATCTCCTGCAACCAGTTCCTCTACTTTGGCACGTTGTTGTCCGGCAGCACAAAACAATTGACCGATACGTTCTTTCGAACCTCTGTCGGCATTAACAAAATCATCGCCTTCGTGTACTTTGCCACTCATTACTTTGAAGTAAGAAACCTCTCCAACATGAGGCTCGACTGTTGTTTTAAAGAAAAACAGACTTGTCGGCTTGTCCACCTCCGGTTTGATTTCTTCACCATCTGTATTTACCGGGCAAGGTAAGTCTCTTACATAGGGAACGACATTCCCTAAGAATTCTAATGTACGTCTCACGCACATATCATTCGCCGCTGACACACAGAATACCGGAAATAAATCTCTATGCACCAATCCCCAGCGAATACCCATCCGCATTTCTTCTTCGGTAAGTGTTCCCTGATCGAAAAACTTCTCCATCAGCGATTCTTCATTTTCGGCAGCTGCCTCAACTAACTTTTGATGCAATTCGCTTGCTTTTTCTTTTTCCTCTTCAGGTATTTCGAGTACTTCAGGAACACCGCCTTCAGGTTTCCATCGGTACATTTTATTCTTTAACACATCTACAACAGCATTAAATCCTTCGCCGCAATTAACCGGATATTGAACTAATACTGCCTTCTCTCCATAATCGGCTTTCAATTGAGACACCACATTATCGAAATCGGCTTTGGCGTGATCCAGTTGATTAACAACGAATATGACAGGTTTTTGTAATTGACTGGTGTAACGCAACTGATTGATTGTACCAACCTCTAATCCATATTGTGCATTGAGAACCACCAAAGCGGTATCTGTCACATTGAGTGAGGTAACAACATTACCCGCAAAATCGTCGGAACCGGGACAGTCAATAAAATTGAGCTTGCGATTCATCCACTCAACGGATATTATGCTAGAAAAAACAGAATAACCATACTCCTTCTCCACCGGGAAATAATCAGAAACTGTATTGCCGTCTTCGACACGACCTCTACGTTTTATTACCCCCGCTTCGAAAAGCATGGCTTCGGTGAGAGTGGTTTTGCCCGCTCCCGAACTACCAAGAATAGCAATGTTCTTGATTTCACTTGTCTGGTAAGTTTTCATGGCACAAAAATTTATAAAGATTAATACTTTAGGTCGCCGACCTATTTTATTTCTTTAGTAAGTATAACTATTGATGTGTACTATAACTGAAAATACAGCATATTTAATAGTTTACCATACTTATCTTGTAAAGATCAGAATCACCTGACCCATCGATTTCTCGTGCGTAAAAAAATGGTATCTTTCCAAAAATAGTAAAATGTTCTGATGATATAACAAAAAAAGCATATGTTATTCATACATGAAAACGAATAAACAGTAAAAAAAGAGAGTTTTTAGTAAATTTTATCGATAAAAAAGTCCTGAAAAATTATATTCTTCAGGACTCCGTATATCATTTAGATATCTGTGGTTATTTTATATCAATCTTTGTACCTCTATAAAAATCTAATATCTTGGCACGGAAAAGAAAATCATATTTTGCTTGAATTTGCTCCGATCGGCTAGTCAACAATTTAGTCTGTGCATCGGCAAACTCGAACACCGTAGATTTTCCTATATCGTAGCGTTCCTGAGCATAATTAAACGACTCTTGCGAAGCCTCCAAAGCAATCTCTGTCGACGAGAATTTAGATTGAGCAGCTACAGCACTCTGATACGCTTGTTGTATTTCTTTAAACAAAGCCAGTTTCACATTATCAAGTTCTAATTCTCTATTCTCGATATTAATACGCGCCCCTCTCACCTGATTGCGAGTTTGGAAACGATTGAAAATAGGAACTCTCAATGTTAGACCAATTACCTCGCGTGAGTTATTTTTCAACTGTTCAGAAATACTCTTATTATCATATTCACTCTTATATATATGATCGAAACCATTATTGTATGAAAGGCCTAAATCGATAGTCGGCCAGTATCCCGATTGAGCTACTTTGAGGTTTCTTTTGCTACTTTCTACTTTGTATTCAGCTTCTTTCACATGAGGTCTGCTAACCACTGCCACCTGATAAATCTGATCGGCAGGGAGAATACTTGATATATTATCACCTATCACATCTCCGAGAATCGGTTCTGCCACATCAAAACCCTTAGCATCAAGAAGATTTAATGCCTGTGCCAGATTCAATGACGAAAGATCCAAATCATTTTCTGCAACTGTAGCATTCAATTCATCTTTAGCTAACTGAGCTTTTATATCATATAGCTGCGACGCAGGGACTTTACCTGCATCAACCAAAGCTTGTGTACGTTCTACTTGTACCTTACTAAGTTTAATTTGCTCTTGGTAAACTTTGAGAATTTCTTTTTTGAACAGTACATCCAAAAACAATGAAGTAACCTGTAATTCAAGATTCTCTTTTGCTTTCTTTAAGCCTTCGGTAGCAGCCAGCAAATTAAGCTCATACATCTTTATTTCATTCGGAATACGAAATCCCGTGAATATCGGAGTACTGGATGACAGACCAAAATTAGTAGTAGAAGCCGAATTCGCTTCATAAACACCCGTTGCGGCTGATGCTGTCCGACCAAAGTTGAAATTTTGTCCGGCACTTCCCGACAAATCTGGCAAACGACTATTTTTACTGGTACTTAAATCGACCTCCGAATTCTTGACACTCAAATATTGTTGCTTTATTTCAATGTTGTTTTCGATAGCATAATCGATACACTCTCGCAGAGTCCACTTATTCTGAGCCTGAAGACCCAGTGTAAGCAATAAAAAACAACATGATACTATATATTTTTTCATAGCTTTATTATTTATCATTGTTCTTTACCTTCTTTATTCGGCTTGTCAGAAACTTCATTACCTCTGATCTTGTCTCCTTTATTCAGACCCGATTTTACTTCAACTTTTATACCATCCGATAATCCGATTGTGATATGTTTCTTCTCGAAGTTTTGCTTCTGATCGAGAGTATCTTTCAGTATATACACAAATGAGGAATCGTTGCTAAATTCGATTGTACTTTCTGGAATGGATAAAACACTTTCGGCCTTAGCTAATACAATCTCGGCATTGGCACTATATCCGGCACGAACTACAACCGAATCGGAAAGTCTTGCTGCTGCTTTTATTTCAAAAAGGATAGCTCCATTTTCTTCGGTTCCTTTCGGTGCTATATATTCGAGTGTAGCATCGAATTTTTGGTTTTCAATTGCTCCTATCGATAATTTCATTGGCATTCCGGCATGAACACGTCCAACCTCTGTTTCATCTATTTTACCGATAAATATCATATCGTTCATATCGGCAACAGTTGCAATTGTAGTTCCATCGTTAAATGTATTCGACTGGATAACAGAGTTACCAACTTTGACAGGAACATCAAGAATCATCCCGGTAATAGTAGACCTGATCTGTGTATTACTATATTGGGCTGTCTTTTTCGAGATACCACTCTTTACAATGTCTAAGTTATCTTTCGAGTTTTCAAGTTCTTCCTTAGCCTTTTTATAATCGGCTTCGGCCTTATCCATTTCTTCTTTCGCAATCACACCTTTTGTGAACAATTGTGTTTGACGCTCAAATTCTGCCTTTACTTGTGTCAGATTGATCTCAGCAATAGTCACACGCGATTCGGCCGAGTTTAAAGATGCCATTTCAGGTATAACCTTTACAGTTGCAATAACCTCGCCTGCTTTTACATAGTCTCCAGCTTCTTTCAGCAATTCTGATATAATACCGGATATCTGAGGTTTAATCAACACCTCATCGCGCGGAGAAACTTTCCCTGTTGCCACAGAAGTATTTTCCACATTACCTGTATCTACTGTAATAATTTCATAAACAACCTTTTTGGGCTGCGACTTCTGCCAGAGCATGTAGAACGTACCTAAAACAATAAGCACTATTATCACAAGCAATGCAATTTTAAGAATCTTCTTCATATTATTTGTTCTGTTTATAATTTCCTATATATTTAATTTGTCTTACTCTTCTCTGATAGCATCAATAGCCTTTATTTTCAAAGCTCTCATCGCAGGCATTAGTCCTGCTACAACACCCGACACAATAAGTACTCCCATTGCCAACAATCCTGTCTCGAATGAAACGAAAGGTGGCACAAAAAACGACCCTTCTCCCTCCGGCACTTGTGTATTAGCAAGCATTGCCGCTCTTACTATTTCCAATATTACCACTCCGACAAAGAAACCTCCAAAGCCGGCAATTGCTGTCAATAGAAAGCTTTCACTCAATATTTGTTTTACTATGGTAAACGGTCGCGCACCTAACGCACGACGGACACCGATTTCCCTTGTTCGCTCCCGAACCGTTACCAGCATAATATTACTGATACCTATTATACCCGAAAAAAGAGCACCGAGTCCGACAATCCAGATAAGGAAATCGACACCCAAAAATAAATTCTGGAATATCTGAAACTCTTTTTCTATATTAAAACTTCTCATTGCCTTTTCGTCGGTAGGCGATATATCATGAGTGGCCTTAATTATACTTTTCACTTCTTCTTCGGTTACAGATGCAGGATATCCGGGTTTCGCCGTACATCCGAGAAAATGTATCACATCTCCCTGATTAAAAGCACGCTGCATAGTAGTAAACGGCATAAAAATAGATTCTTCGACATTTCCACCGACCGAAGCTCTTGATTTAGGGCGAATTACTCCAATTACTTGAAAATAAATACCATTTACTCTTATATATTGCCCTATCGGATCTTCACCGGGTTGAAACAATGTTTCATATACTACTTTACCGATTACACATACCTTGCGATAATTATCGACATCGAGCGTATTAAACAGACGACCATGTAATATGTGCTGTTGCTCTATCTGAAAATGAGCCGGATACACTCCTCGCGTACCGTATGTTCCCGATTTTGTACCTCTCACTGCATTCTTATCTGTACCTCCACCAAACAACATGGGTGAAATCAGGTCTACCGATTTCGCTTTCTGGCGAATAATGACAAGGTCTCTGTTTGTCATATCCCAATGACGCCCTTTACGAAAACCTTTATATGCTTCGCTAGTAAGATTAGTAAAAAAGAAGCAGGAGTTAGATGCAAATCCATTCACATTCTGTAACATGCCGTCTTTAAAACCATTACCTACCCCAATAAGTATAATGAGCATAAATATCCCCCAAAATACACCGAAGCCTGTAAGAAAGCTACGAAGTTTATTTCGGGTTATTGTAGACCATATTTCCTGCCAATTGTCTAAATCAAACATATTCTATATTATATCTTATTTTTATTCGGTTTATTCCGCTCTCATAGCTTCTATCGGACTGACACGCGTTGCTTTGATTGCCGGTATTAAGCCAGCAACAACACCGCAAACGACAAGAAACAAGGTGGCATATATCACAGTACCCAAATCTACCGTCGGATTAAGGAATATTGTCGGTCCATCGCTCGGAGCATTAGCCAGCGAATTACTGATAGCCTCGGTAAGCCCGACACCCAATACGATACCGATATAACCGGCAACTGTGGTGATCAGTATCGACTCGAAAATAATTAATCGCAAGATAGAAGTCGGAGTTGCACCAATAGCTTTCCGTATTCCGATTTCACGGGTACGTTCTTTGACTGTAATCAACATAATATTTCCCACGCCTACTATACCTGCCATCAATGAGGCTACACCAATTATGATAATGAAAAAGGTGATTGCCGAAAATATCTGATCAGATTCGATAGCATCTTCTGCCGTATTCCATAGATAAATAGCCGATCTGTCTTGTGGATTAAAGCCATGCAGTTTACCCATCCGTTGACGTATGTACTCATTGAATGCCTCATTGGCTTCTAATGTTTTCAGACCAGTCACCGTAAACTCCATCTGACGGAAACCATAACCCTTACTATAGAGCGCTTGCGCTGTTGTAAATGGAATGTATGCCGGTGGGCTGTTTCGCCCGACCTGATCTTCATATATACCCACTACCTGAAATGCTACATTGTTTGCAATTACATACTTACCTAAAGGATCTTCATCTTTGAACAGGATATTCTTTATTTCGGAATTGATAACAACCACTTTGCGTTTATTATCAACGTCGAGTTGGTTTATAAATCGCCCGTTACCACTTGTTACATCAATGTTACTAATATAGGCTGCATCCGGAGATACTCCATCGAGATTCCAGTTCCCATATTCTTTTTCGTACGATAAAGTTACATTTTGAGACACTCTCGCCGATACATATTCTACATTAGGTATTTTATTTCTTATCAGATCGTAATCTCTATGATCGAACTTGATTTGCCTGTTAGATGGTAGTCCATTATATGGCATCGATGTCCAGCCGGGCCATAGAGACACCGTATTTTTTGCTCTGTTCGAAAAATTGGATGTCACACCATTCCTCAGACCATTACCGGAGGCCAGCAAAATAATAAGCATAAAAATACCCCATGCTACAGCAAATCCTGTAAGGACGGTCCGCATTTTATTCTTGCTTATAGTAGATATAATCTCTCTTAACGAATCGAAATCAAACATATGAATTACATTTCTATTACTGGTTCCTTATTGATTTCTATCGACCCTATTATACCATCTTTGATATGTATAACACGATCTGTAGCATCGGCAACAGCTTGTTCGTGAGTAACGATTATC
The DNA here is from genome assembly GCF_011039195.1 of Dysgonomonas sp. ZJ709. Lineage (NCBI taxonomy): Bacteria > Pseudomonadati > Bacteroidota > Bacteroidia > Bacteroidales > Dysgonomonadaceae > Dysgonomonas > Dysgonomonas sp. ZJ709. The sequence goes on along the minus strand of NZ_JAAKEM010000004.1, from coordinate 80,168 downwards.
ATTGTAATATTATCGGTTGTATTTATTTCGCGAAGAAGATTCATTACTTCATACGAAGTTTTACTGTCTAATGCACCGGTAGGCTCATCTGCCAATATTATTTGAGGCTGGGCAATCAGTGCACGGGCAATAGCCACACGCTGCTTTTGTCCTCCCGACAGTTCATTTGGCATATGCTCGGCATGACTTTTTATTCCCATTTTATCCAGATATTCGAGTGCCAGAATATTACGTTTTTTCCTACTTACTCCCTGATAATAGAGAGGCAATGCAACATTTTCCATCGCATTCTTGAACGAAATAAGGTTAAAGGACTGGAAGATAAATCCTATCTTGCGGTTACGCAGATCGGCGGCTTTATTTTCACTAAGATTCTTAATAAGCACATCATCCAGATAATATTCTCCTGTATCGTAATTATCTAATATACCGAGTATATTAAGCAAAGTTGATTTTCCGGAACCCGATGCTCCCATGATTGAGAGAAATTCGCCTTTATCAATATCCATGTTGATACCTTTCAGTACATGTAATGGAGCTCCGCTATAATAGGTTTTGTTTAAGTCTCTAATCTTTATCACAAGCTTCTCATAATTAATTTAAATCACAATAGTATTAACGCACAAATTTAATCTTATATTTTATTCACAAATCAAACTTGTATACATATATGTCGTCTTAAGTTTAAAAAAGTTACAACTATTTCGTTTTTTAACATTTTATCACACATTATGAAACAAAAAAGTAGCAGATTTCACCTTTTTCTTACGAATATTTACGAAAGTAGTCTTTTTATAATCAGAGCAATAAAATAGTATACATTAACGGATATATAGTATACAAAATTACATACTGCGTATAGATATTTTTCTTCGTACGGCTTTCTTCTTTAAAATAAGTTATTCAAGACAAAAAAGGCAGGGCAAAATAGGGCAATAACCTTTTATTTAGCCTATTTTTGTTATGCAAAAGAAAATAAATTAATTGATCCTACTATAAAAATGAAATTTAGTCATAATCAACATTTCGAATATCGGATTTTTGATTCTCTGATTGATAAGAATGTTAGTTTTGCTTTATATCGCTTACCGGGTGACTATACAGTAAATTTTATAATACAGAACTCGCCACGCAGACATCTGCTTCGAAGGCTATCAGACTTAAATACCAAAAAGGGATTTGTTATTGCCCCTTTCCACATTTCAGAACAATCGCCAATTATACTTATTGAACCCGACATTACGCTTAAAGGGGAAGAGATTATTTTCCAGTTCTTGGATACGAATAACATAGAAGGCTCTCTGCATAATGAATCCAATGATTATTCGCCTATAAATTCTTTTGATACTTATAAAGATATATATACGAAATTTCATTCGGCTGTCAACAGTAATTCTTTCGAAAAGTTAGTACTTTCGCGGACATGCAACCATGAAAATGACGAATCATTTTCGGCAGGGGTATCGTTCGATCGGGCATGTGATAAGTATCCCGAAAGTTTTGTCTATTTATGCCATACACCCGAAACAGGAACTTGGCTTGGCAGTTCGCCCGAATTACTAATATCAGGACAAGGCGATAACTGGAAAACTGTGGCTCTGGCGGGAACAAAAAACGCATCTTCTACCACTTCCGAATGGGACGAAAAAAATCGCATGGAGCAAGAAATTGTGGTTAATTATATGCAACTACAATTACAAAAGGCAAAATTGCCTTTCATTCAAAGCGAGCCAACAAATTTGCAGGCAGGCAATATCGTACATCTCAAAACTGAATTTTCATTTAAGATACCGGATCTTATGAAAATAGGTAATTTATTAGAACTATTACATCCCAGTCCTGCTGTATGTGGTTTTCCGAAAGAAGAAGCTTTCAGGTTTATTCTTGAAAATGAAGGATACGATAGACAATACTACTCAGGATTTCTAGGCTGTCTGGATGTAGACAATAAAACAGATATGTATGTGAATCTCCGTTGCACAAAAGTTAATAAAAAATCGTCACTTCTATTTGCCGGAGGTGGTATACTGCCATCGTCTGATTTAGAATCGGAATGGGAAGAGACAGAGAATAAAATGCAGACTATACTCTCAATTATTGAAGAAACTCCATTGGATCTATAAAAAAGGTAAGATTATGTATTCAGTCAAAAAAAATGTATTACAAACGGTTGCACTACTTAAAGCGTATGGGATAAAACATATTGTTGTTTCTCCCGGATCGCGGAATGCTCCATTGATGCAGACTTTTTCACAGAATCCATTTTTCGAATGTCATATAATTGTAGACGAACGTAATGCAGCTTTTTATGCACTGGGAATAATACAGGCAACACAAACACCTGTTGCAATCTGTTGTACATCGGGAACAGCTGTACTTAATTATGCTCCGGCGGTGGCAGAAGCATATTATCAGCAATTGCCTTTGGTTGTTATTTCGGCTGACAGATCGCCCGAATGGATCGGACAAATGGATGGACAAACTTTGCCGCAAGCGGGAACTTTTGGCTCATTGGTAAAAAAATCGGTTCATTTACCAGAAATAAATAATGAGAAAGACGAATGGTTCTGTAATCGGCTTATCAATGAATCGCTTATAGCCTGTACGACCAACGCAGCGAGACCCGTTCATATAAATATACCTATATCGGAACCCTTATTCGATTATTCGGAAAAGGAATTACCGAGTGTAAGGAAAATCGACTATCCACAACCGACAAAAACAGTGGATGTAAAGCCTTTTGCCAAGAAATGGGACTCGCTTACTAAACGGATGATTATAGTAGGGCAAATGTTTAAATCGCCGGAGACCATTACTACACTAGAAAAATTAGCTTTAGCAAATGATTGCATCATACTTACAGAGCATTTGTCAAATTGTGCATCGTCTTCGTTTATAACAAATTTCGATGCATTATTATATACGTTATCCGATGATCAGAAGGTAGATTTTGCACCCGACTTATTAATTACTTTAGGCGGACATATCACATCTAAGCGCATAAAGCATTTCTTAAGAGAGCATAAGCCAAAAAACCATTGGCATTTATCGTCTTCAGGCGAAGTGGTAGATTTGTACCAATCATTGACCGATCTTATAGAATCCGATGCGGTGAGTTTCTTCGCCGAACTATCCGAACAGATAAATGCGAGCAGTAAGAACTCATTTTCAGAATTATGGAAAAGCACATCTTCTAAAATAAAAGAACCAAAAGCTGATACGCCTTTTTCGGATATATCAGCCACTGGTGAGTTTTTGAAAACATTACCCAAGAATGCAGTATTGCATCTTGCCAATAGTTCCACAGTCCGCAATGTGCAATTATATACATTAAACAAATCGACAAGTGTATTCTGCAATCGTGGTACAAACGGTATAGAAAGCACATTGCCTACAACTATAGGCTTTGCATCTGTATATGACGGCTTGGTATATCTTATTATTGGTGATCTGAGTTTCTTTTACAGTCTAAGTGCTTTATGGAATATTCAACATATAAAAAACCTACGCATCCTGCTTATTAATAATGGTGGTGGAGGTATTTTCCATTTATTACCGGGATTAAATAAATCAGCTTCATTGAAAGAATATGTGGCTGCTGAACATACCACGAATGCAAAGACATGGGGCGAAGCAGCAGGATTACATTATTTGTCGGCTAAAAATCAAGAAGATTTAAATAAATCTCTCGATATATTTACAAACGAAAAAACAGAGCAATCAATATTACTTGAAGTTACGACAGAAATGGAGATTAGTAAGAAAACGTTTCAGGAGTATTATCATCAATTAAAGAATATATAAAAAGCATCTGAAGTAATTCTAAGTTTATCTATATACTATCAATGAGTTATATGAATCGAAAGAGAAAAAGGGTTACAATCAAAAACAAGGTAAAAAGTGTTACTTTTGTTACCTTTTAACATCTTGAAACAGTTAGACAAGAAACAAATAAAAACATAAAATAATATGGCAACAATAAGAGAATGGCAAACCATTAAAGAATACGAAGAAATTCTATTTGATTATTTCGAAGGCATCGGACGTATAACTATCAATCGCCCTCGCTATCGCAATGCTTTTACTCCGACAACTACAATGGAGATAAGCGATGCATTACGCATCTGCCACGAAAATCAAGATATCTATGTCATAGTACTCACAGGTGCAGGAGATAAAGCGTTCTGTGCTGGTGGCGACCAGAATGTAAAAGGTAAGGGTGGATATATCGGCAAAGACGGTGTACCCCGTTTACAGGTTCTTGAGGTACAAAAACAAATACGCTCGATGCCTAAGCCGGTGATTGCCATGGTAAACGGTTTTGCTATCGGTGGCGGACACGTTCTACAAGTAGTATGCGATTTGTCGATCGCTTCAGACAATGCTATTTTCGGACAAACAGGGCCAAAGGTAGGCAGTTTCGATGCAGGATTTGGCTCATCTTATTTGGCACGCATCGTAGGACAAAAGAAAGCCCGAGAAATATGGTTCCTTTGCCGCCAATATTCGGCACAAGAAGCTCTTGAAATGGGACTTGTAAATACTGTAGTTCCATTCGATCAACTGGAAGACGAAACAGTGAAATGGGCACACGAAATGATGCAACATAGCCCAATGGCATTGCGCATGATAAAAATGGGATTGAATGCCGAACTGGATGGGCAAGCAGGAATACAGGAACTTGCAGGAAATGCTACTCTCCTTTATTATCTGACAGATGAAGCTCAGGAAGGTAAACATGCATTTTTGGAAAAACGTAAACCTGACTTTAAAAAATTCCCTAAATTCCCTTGATCAGCTAAATTGTGGAATTGAAAGTAAAGCTTATACCTTATACCCTACACTTTAAGCGTCCGACAGGTACGTCGCGTGGAGTATATCACGATCATAAAATATGGTATGTGGTTATCTCTTCTATGTCTGATCCCGAGCATTGGGGAATAGGTGAATGCGCCCCTTTACATGATCTAAGTTGTGATTACGATGAACAGTATGCGCAACGGCTGGAATCGTTTTGTAAGCAACTGAAAGAAACAGGGCAGTTGGATAAAGAAGTACTACGCCCCTACCCATCTATCCTATTCGGGTTAGAAACAGCTATGCTCCATTACCAGAAGAAAAGCTTTAAATTATGGGATACACCATATTCGAATGGAGAAGAAGGTATTCCTATAAATGGTTTAATCTGGATGGGTGAATATAAGTTTATGCTAGAGCAAATTGAGGCTAAAATGCAGCAAGGATTCCAATGTATTAAACTGAAAATAGGTGCTATCAATTTCGAAGACGAATTAAAACTACTTCAATATATCCGTAAGCATTTCTCTTCGAAAGACATTACATTACGTGTCGATGCAAACGGAGCCTTTTCACCTAACGATGCAGTTGATAAACTGAAGCGATTAGCCGACCTTGATTTACACTCCATAGAACAGCCTATCCGCACAGGACAATGGGATGAGATGGCCAAGCTGGTGAAAGAAACTCCATTGCCGATAGCATTGGACGAAGAACTGATCGGGGTTAATCAACCCGAAGAGAAGAAAAAACTATTACAGGCTATAAATCCTCAATATATTATTCTCAAACCGACACTTCACGGAGGCATAAGTGGAGCAACCGAATGGATAGAATTGGCAAAAGAGATGAATATCGATTGGTGGATAACATCAGCCTTAGAATCAAATATAGGATTGAACGCCATAGCTCAATGGTGTGCGACATTCAAAAATCCGCTACCACAAGGTTTGGGAACCGGTGGACTTTACACTAATAATATAGATTTACCTTTGGAAATTAAGAAAGATTGTTTGTGGTTTAATTCCAATGAAGTACATTTCTCACTAAATGACATCCTGTAATATGTATCAGTTAGAAAGACAAAAACAAACGATTACCATCGAAGGTAAAACATATTACCCGCAAGAATTCAATAAAGGGAAGGAATCTGCTTTAGCGAAACAATCCGAATTTCATCATGACTTATATCTGTTTCTGCAAGATTGGTTTTCTGACTCTCCACATCTGAAAGTACAGACATCAGGCTCTACCGGCACCCCCAAGGAAATGCTGGTTGAAAAAGAGAAGATGATGCAAAGTGCAAAACTAACTTGTACATTTCTCGGACTGCAAAAAAACGATACAGTATTACTTTGCATGTCTCTAAATTATATCGCCGGCAAAATGTTGGTAGTTCGGGCACTTATAGGAGGGTTAAACCTTTTCCCTATTACTCCTTCAGGCAATCCGCTTAGAGATATTGACATGCATCTCAAATTTGCAGCAATGATTCCTCTTCAAGTATATAATAGCCTGCAAAATAGTACTGAAGCTGAGCGATTATCTCAGATAGATAATCTCATTATCGGAGGAGGAGCGATAGATAATCAACTGCAAGAATTGCTCAAGCCGCTACCTAATAAGATATACTCGACTTATGGCATGACAGAAACACTCTCTCATATTGCTCTAAGACGTATCAATGGTAATGAGGCCTCAGAGTATTATTCGCCATTCAGTTCGGTTAATATATCGCTTTCGGAAGACAATGCACTGATCATTGATGCGCCATTAGTTAGTAATGAACGACTTTACACAAATGATATTGCAAAAATTCATAAAGATGGAAGTTTTCAAATTCTTGGACGAAGAGACAATATTATAAATAGTGGCGGAATAAAAATTCAGATAGAAGAAGTCGAAAATTTACTCAAACCTGTTATTGATTGCCCTTTTGCTATCACTTCTATTCCAGACCCTAAATTTGGTGAAGCAATAGTTTTAGTTATAGAAAGTACAATAGATGAAGAACTAGTAGTTAAAGCGCTACCACCATACTATTTACCGAAAAAAACAATTAAAATAAAGACTATCCCACTGACAGAAACAGGGAAAATAAGTCGCCAAGAATTAAAGCAACTGGTAGAGACAATAATAAAAGAAGAGATCAAAAGAGAAGAGTAATTTTAATAAAAAACAAAACTAAACGATTACTTTAATAACTACGGATTACATGAAAAATAATTTTAATATGTATATATTTGTTATATTACAAAAATAAAACTTATAAAGAATATAGTAATAATAACTAATATCATTATTTTTTTTTATCTTCGCCTTGAAATGCAAAAAAACACCTAGAAATATATTATAAACAATTTAGACACCAACTTATTAGACGACGAAAAAGAGAATCTAAATGAGAATAATTATAAAAATGAATATGAAGATAATCAACATTATGAGTATTTCAGTTAGATATTTTTTTCTTTTAATTTTACACTTGTATTAAATAAAAACATCATGACGCTAAAGGATTTACTAGTAAACAGTTCTGACAACAGCTTATCTGGGGTCAAATGGCACACACTTAAACAATCTATTGTGAAGTGCTTATTGTCAATTGGCGATGCAACAATCGCCGAATTGAGTGCCGAATTACAATCGAGTATTCCAACTATCACCAAAGCCGTAAATGAACTACTTGCTGACGGGTTCATTATGGATATGGGGAAAGTTGCAAACAATGGCGGAAGGCGCCCATCGCTCTACAGCATAGCACCTTCTAGCGCATTTTTTCTCGGTATCGAAATGGGAAGATCATCTATGGCGATCGGACTTCAAAATCTGAAAAATGAATTTGTTAGTCTGGATCTGCAAGTACTCTTCCTACTTGAGAATACACACGAATCTTTATTAAAATTCTGTGCTATTATCAACAAATTTATTGATGACAGCCCTGCTGACAAATCGAAAATTGTAGGAACGTGTATCAACCTCTCGGGACGTATAAACTCAATGGAAGGATACAGTTACAACTATTTCTTCAACGAGAATCGCCCGCTAACAGAAATAGTAGCCGAACAAATCGGTCTACCTGTATTTCTAGAGAACGATACGCGCGCTATGGCTTTCGGTGAATATATGGAAGGCGTAGTAGAAAACGAAGAAAATGTTCTTTTCCTTAACTACAGTTGGGGTGTAGGTATTGGTATTGTAACCAATGGCCGCCTCTATTATGGTAAGTCGGGTTACTCCGGAGAATTCGGACATAGCTCTATCTTCGACAATGAGATACTTTGCCACTGTGGTAAAATAGGTTGCTTGGAGACAGAAGTTTCTGGATGGGCACTCATATCTCAATTTAAGAAAGCACTAGCTGATGGTAAGAAATCGCTCGTGGAGCTTGAAGAAGCTTCGCCAATGGTTCAGCATCATTCTATCATATCGGGGGCTCTTGTCCAAGAAGATAGTCTATGTATAGAGCTGATCACACAACAAAGTGAAGTAATCGGAAGATACCTATCGGTTCTTTTGAATATCTTCAATCCTGATCTATTGATTATAGGCGGAGACTTTGCCAAACTTGGCGATTTCGTCTTGCTTCCTATCCAAGCAGCTTTACGCAAGCATTCTCTTGGTTTGGTGAACAGAGACATGAAACTGAAAAGATCTGTATTAGGTAACAAAGCCGGTGTAATCGGTGCGTGCCAGATCGTTAAAGAAAAGATGTTATCATCTCTTGAATAAGAGACAAATAACGAGTTAGAAATATCTCTCATAAAATCCTCTCCATATATTAAAATATGAGAGAGGATTTTTTATTTTAGTTAATAAGAAATGTTAGAAGATCTGAAAAATATTGCAATATGAATGAAAATAATTTTATTCTCATTACCTTAGCATCAAGCTAAAGTCTTAAACCTATTTTATTGTCTATACAAGTACAATAATGATTGACATTTATAGCTTTAGTGTTCGACATTAAATATGTTCTTTTACTTTATAGACTATTCTCTATTATTGACATCCAACTAATTTATAATTAGATATAAACAGAATAATTAATATTTAAATGCTATGACCAATACAATCTTATTTTTAGGAAATCTCGGAACCGGAGAGATTATAATAATTGCCATTGTAGTTCTTCTCCTATTTGGAGGAAAGAAAATCCCCGAACTTATGAAAGGACTAGGCAAAGGTGTTAGAAACTTCAAAGATGGAGTAAAAGGTCTTGAAGATGACATAACCGGAGACGATAAAGACTCTAACAAATAATCCAGATACATTTCTTTTCGCATAAATAGAAGCACACTTCATGCAATTTAGTATGGAGTGTGCTTTGTATATATCACCCTGACAACTGAATACAAAATGGACACAAAACCAAGCAGTTAACACAAAAGAACACAACAAACGATTTTACATAATCATCTAATTAATAGACTTATATATAATTATTCTAAAAAAACAGATATTTTCCTCGCTGATTTTCGATTTTGATTGTTATACAATATTGAGACAAGTTATAGAATCAATATAAAATTAAAGTCAATGATAAAAAACACGCATGACGGGTTAATTTCAGCCCTGGAGAACACACTTCCCCCCAATAAAAATATAGCAAATGCATTATTAGATATCCTCCCCTTGGGAAAAGAGGCTGTTTATCGCAGACTCAGAGGGCATGTACAATTTACATTGGATGAAGCTGTGATAATATCAAAAGAATTAGGCATCTCTTTAGATGAGATTGCCGGGATAAAAGATAAAGACCGTGCCGTTTTCGGATTGCGCCTCTTACAATCAGAAAATCTGATAGATAAATATTGTGAAGTACTCAATATGTATACCCGCATATTTCTGAAATTGAAGGATTGCCATTCCAAAGTTATAGCAGCTTTCAGAATTATTCCATACTCATTTGTATTACCTTTCAGTAATCTATCTAAGTTTAAATTATACCGATGGATATATCAGACTCAGGCAATAACAAACACTATCCCCTTTTCGGAACTGATAGTACCACAAAAAGTGATAGATGCTCAAAAAAGATTCATCGATGAAATTCGCTTCATTACATACTCTTATTTCATCTTCGATCGAAATATGTTTACTTCTTTTGCCAGAGAAATAAACTATTTTGCAAAACAAAATCTTATTTCCGATACAGAAGTACAAGATTTGAAAAGTGAAATTTTCGAATTACTAAGCGTAATTGAATTAACGGCCGCCACCGGAACCTATAGTACTGGCAAAAGTATATCGCTATATCTGTCTGATGTAGATTTCGATGCTTCGTATGCATACTTTAAAGGAGATGATATTGAATTATCTTTATTGAGTCTCTATTCGATCGGGATTATCGATTCTGAAAACCCATATGTATGCCAATCTCATAAAGAATGGATCGAATCTTTAAGAAGATTTTCAACATTGATAACTCAAAGTGGAGAAAAAGAAAGAAAATCATTTTTCAAAATACAAAAAGAACTAATAAACAACATATTATAACCTGATATCCGCAAATAGGCAATTACTCCAAAGGCTTTTGTTCTTCGCCATAGGCGAAGAACAAAAGAATAAACTAGCATCTTGTATGTGCTTAATATATAATTCTAAAATACAAGCTTTTATCCTCAACACTAAAAAAGATATCAAGCTATAATAAAGGCGTTTTAGTCTGTTAGACGCACACCTATACCCTAAAAAAGAAACACACCAATATTTAACCACCCTAATAGAGCCAATAACAAAACAAAACACCCAATTTTACTCTATTGTAGACTACACATACACAGTGTATGTTTAAATAGAAATAATATCAATTCAGAATCCACCGTAACAGTAATCGTAAGCAGAGTCTCATAATATATCTTTGTTTAACAAAAAAGATTCAAAATAACATATGAAACAGTAATACGATATCAAATTAACATTGAATTTTCGATAAACTAAGTACGATATTTTAATTAATGAAAAAAAGTATAAATAAGGAACTGATCTCTGCGCTTGCAAACATTCTACCACCGGAAGCAAATATTGCAAATGCACTTTCTGACATTCTACCTTTGGGAAAAGAAGCCATTTACCGTAGACTTAGAGGACATGTCCAATTTACATTAGAAGAAGCTGCCGTAATATCTAAAACTTTAGGTATATCCTTAGATTTCATTGTAGGAATGAAAGATATGGACAGGGCTGTCTTTGGCTTAAGATTACTACAGTCCAATAATCTGACAGAAAAATATTGCGAAGTATTAGATACATATGCCAATCTTTTCAAAAAAATGAAAAGCAGCAAAAACTCAAGAGTTATTTCTGCTTGCAGATATATCCCTTATACGTTTTCAATACCCTTTCCCGGAATATCCAAATTTAAATTATACCGATGGCTGTATCAAACTCAACCGATTGAGAATATTATGCCATTCTCTGAATTTATTATTCCACAGAAAGTTCTGGATACACAACAAAGATTTATAAGTGAAATACATTTTATGCCTGAATCGTATTTCATTTTCGACAAAAATGTATTTATATCTTTTGCCCGAGAAATAGAATATTTTTCCAAACTCAATCTCATTACTACCGAAGAGATCAATATCCTGAAAAGCGAATTATTACAATTATTATCTACTCTCGAATTAACTGCTGCGACAGGTATTTACAATTCCACCAATCGAATCTCATTATATCTATCTGATATTGACTTTGACGCATCTTATTCTCACTTCGAAGGCGATGTAGGACTATCCGTCATAAACCTATATTCGATTGGTACTATCGATTCTCAGAATGGATACATACATCAATGCCACAAAGACTGGATTGAATCTCTAAAGCGATTCTCTACACTAATAACTCAGAGTGGGGGTATTCCGAGGCAAATATTCTTCAACAACCAAAAACAATTAATTAATTCAATACTATAATAGTGTATGATAAAACCGAGCAATAAAAAAACAGTGATGCTATAATTTTTTAAACACCAAAAACAAGCTACGAGATGCACCATTAACATACATGCATCGATTTCGAATACTGAATCTTATAATAAACTTTACTGAACAATAAATACTTTTTACACAAGAAAGCTACTATTACTTTTTGCGCATAAACATAAGACTTAGAAATTAACCATTTTAAAATAAAGTATTATGACGCAATCAGAAGACCAAAAAAAACTTTACTCCATTTTCATGGTGTCTATACTCGTTTTCCCTCCGCCCTGAGTTCTAGCGACCATAGGCCTAAACAGCATTTCTGCATCGGAGATTCTTCTCCGGGGTAAAAAACCTGAATAATATCCACAATTTCAGCTTTTCGGGAAAAACAAAGTCGAAGCTAAACATCAAAACAATCTGAAAGATAACCCTATATCCGTAAGATGCAAAAAGTACTAACTAAAGTTCAAAACAAAACCTATGACACTACAAAAAATTAATTTAAAACTTTACGGTGCATTTCTACTACTTATTTTCATTAGTATTATAGCCAATGCACAAGTCACTATTGGCTCCACCGAAGCACCCATTGCCGGGGCTCTACTTCAGATAAAAGAATTTGAAACCACCGATTCCAGATCGGACGGTAAATCTAACTCTACAAAAGGAATAATTATGCCTCGAGTAGAATTAACAACCCTCACCGATCTAAAAGCAGACATACCCAGCGTAGCCGCAAACGAAGAACTAGAGTACACAGGCTTAATGGTTTTTAATGTCAAAGAAAACCCATGTCCCACCGAAGGCCTATATGAAGGCCTTTATATATGGGACGGCAAATTGTGGCAATATTTGGGTGAAAAAACAGATGAAATGTCTCCCGATGTTTCTATTGGAACCGATCAGGATGGCAACAGATTCCTATATCGCTCATTCGGTACTACAGCCGGTACATGGATGCTTGAAAACCTTCGTGCAAAAAGATATGATCCACTCCGTTCCGACGAAGCCATTGTAACAATTCTTACCGGACCCGATTACAGTCCCGACTTAGTGAAACCACTATATGGTTACCCTGCTGAAGTTGGTAATACCGACCCAGAGAATTCTTCGCTGTTTATTTCAAATCCATCGCTGGGTTTGTTATACAACTGGGCTGCTGCTACAAACTCTAAAGCAAATACTACTACGAATGAAACAGGAAATAATGCAGAAGGTCCCCGCAGACAAGGTATTTGTCCATACGGATGGCATCTACCATCGGAAAAGGAATGGATATTATTACACAATGAATTACAAACCAACTCATCCCTCTATAGTAAAATGGCTGATATCGGAGGCACCATTCTGCTACCGGGAGATAACAACTCCCGATTAATACCTGTAGGCAGGGTTATAAAAGATCCCTGCGAACCATTTGCACTTGTAGATAACGCGTATACGTCTATCCAGTCAGACGACAGATATAAGTTAAATACTCAAGGATATTCTAAAAGTAAAAAGCAGGGAGGTTTTGCTATTTTATTGGCCGGTAGTAGTTATAGTAAGGATACTAGCCCCACCATTACTTCAAACGGTGAAACAACGGGCTATGGCAGGACAGCTTCATTCTGGTCTAACAGCCCGGTTGACAATTCAGGTGCTCATGACTTTGTAACAAACAGTGAAAGTTCTGCAGCATATAATATCAATAGAAATAAGAAAGTATATCTTTCGGTAAGATGTAAAAAGAATGACAATTAATAAAGTGAAAGCCCGACTTATCATCGGGCTTTTCCATTTCCAGGTAATGGTACCAAGCTCTATAATAAGCTTTGGCGATATTATAAAAAAGTAAGTAAAAAAGGGCGATTGTTCCTTTTTGATATAACAAAGAAAATAAATAATACAGAACAATGGCTTTGCACAACACGTATAATTATACAAATTACATGAATAATTATTTAAACAAGGTAAGTAATAATAATAGCTATTATTGTTATTATTTTATGCTTTCGCTATCAATTTGATTTGTATATTTGCTTTTGAAACTATAAATATTCGCACGAATGGAAACAGACAATATAGACATGAAGAAAATACATCACGGACACAATATAAAACGTCTGCGCGAAGCGCGTGGCTTAAAACAAGAAGTGATAGCCGATGTACTGAATATGGCACAGCCGAGTGTTGCACGACTTGAGCAAAAAGAAACAATAGATGATGAGACATTACAAAAGCTGGCTTCTATCCTATCCGTGCCTATAGAGATAATCAAACAACTGGAAGAAGACCCTGCTGCCATCTATATTGAGAATAATACATTCGAAAGCGGTAGTATTGTAGGTAATATAAATCCTGTTTCTGAAGATTTCAACAATACATATAATCCATTAGAGAAAATTATCGAGTTGGCTAACGAAAAAGCCGCTCTTTACGAACGTATGCTAGAGCTGGAAAAAGAGAAAATAGCTTGGTTAGAAAAAATGCTGAACGAGAAAAAGTAAATAATACATCATACACATAAAAAAAGAGAAGCTAATTAATTAGCTTCTCCTTTTTTTATAACTTGTTATAGCATATCCAATTCTGTTCTGTCATCCCGAGACGCAGTGAGGGATCTGTCGTTATTACCGTAGTGCATGATGGGAAGCAGGTCCCTCACTGCGTTTCGGGATGACAGAGAGTGTGAAATATCACTTTATCTTCGCCTTATCTATCTGTCTCATTATGCCTTTCTCTATCTCAACCACTACAAATACAACGAATCCGAGGATAAACGGATATACCCAGTCGCCTAATGCTAATGGCGTAGTTCCAAATACGTTATTCATAAATGGCAGGTAAGTTATTCCCAATTGCAAAAGAATTAATAGACCCGACACTACAAAGACAGCCTTGTTTGCAAAGAAATCTTTGTTGAATGCAAAACCTCTAATACTTCTGCTGTTGAATAAGTGGAACATCTGAGAGATAACAATAGTCTGCAATGTTATTGTTCTCACCATCTCTTCGCTTACTCCATTTGCCAACAGGTTTATATTCATCCATAGGGTTCCACCACCAATCAGAACAGATACAAACAATATCCGCCAGATAAAGTAACCGCTAAGCAATGGTGTTTGCGGAGAACGTGGAGGACGTTTCATTGCACCTGCTTCTAGCTTCTCGAATGCCAAAGCCAGCGATACGGTTACAGAAGTCACCATATTAACCCACAAGATTTGTAGCGGTGTCAGTGGCATCAGTGTACCGAACAATATACTGGCAATGATCAGGAAGCTTTCCGCACCATTGGTTGGCAATATAAACAGAATTGTTTTCTTAAGATTGTCGTACACCCTGCGCCCTTCTTCCACAGCGGCAACTATTGTACTGAAATTGTCGTCAGCCAACACCATTTCCGCAGCATCTTTAGTTACCTCCGTACCTTTAATACCCATAGCTATCCCGACATCGGCTTTCTTAAGTGCAGGGGCATCGTTTACACCATCACCTGTCATGGCACAGATTACACCTCTGGCTTGGAGCGCCTTTACCAGTTTCAATTTATGTTCGGGGCTTGTACGGGCAAATATATTGTATTCCTGAGAAGCCACTTCAAGCTCTGCATCGGTCATATTTTCGAGGTCTTTACCCTGCAACGCTTTTGTACCGTCACCGATACCCATTTCGCGACCGATAGTTTTTGCTGTATCTATATGGTCACCGGTTATCATTTTGACAGTAATACCAGCATCCGTACACAATCTGATAGCTTCGATGGCTTCTTCGCGCGGAGGGTCGATTATCCCTGCAAGACCAAGAAATACGATACCATCCTGAATATCTTCGTGCTCGATAGTAGTTATATTTTTGGCTATTACCTTATAAGCAGCACCTATTATACGCTGTCCTTTTTGGGCAAGCTCAATTATCTTACCATCCCAATAGTGACGGTCGAAGTCTTTTTCTCCTGCTTTCGTTTTCTCCTTTTCGGCCATATCGAGCAGACGATCGGGAGCACCTTTTATATAAATAATATTATGATTGTCTCCCTCTATCAATGTAGCCATATATTTATATTCCGAATCGAACGGGATAGTCGAGATACGTTCTACAGGGATGTGCTCTATATCTGCCTTTTCATATAGGGTGATTAAAGCGCCTTCTGTGGGGTCACCTTTCACAAACCAATGATCTTCTTCGTCCTGACCCAACGATGCTTCATTACATATTTTGAAACAATTTATCAGCTCATGCAAAATAGGCTCCATTCTGAAATCTACTTTCTGATCTCCATTTAACACATCGCCTGTGGGCGCATATCCTGTTCCTGTAACGATAAAATCACCATCGCGTATTTCTACTGTTTTCACAGTCATTTCGTTCTTTGTCAATGTTCCTGTTTTATCGGAACAGATCACCGATACCGCACCCAGCGTTTCAACAGATGGTAACGTACGCACAATAGCATTTCGTTTCGCCATATTCTGTACACCAATGGCAAGTATAATAGAAAGAATAGCCGGCAGACCTTCGGGGATGGCTGCAACCGCAAGTCCGATAACAGACATCAGCAATTCAGTAGAATCGTAATGACGGAAGAAGTGACCGAATATATAAATAAGAACGGCAATCACTACAATTACGATAGATACAGTCTTACCAAACTTAGCTGTTTGTTTAAGCAGCGGAGTTGTTATTTCTTCAACATCCGACATCATCTGATTGATCTTACCAATCTCGGTATCCTGCCCAATAGCTACGACCACGCCGACACCTGTACCTGCACTAACAGTGGTACTCGAGAAAGCCATATTGATACGGTCGCCAAGCATCGTATCAAGCGGCAAGGCCTCTGTTTTCTTTTCGGATGGAACAGATTCACCTGTTAGCGGAGACTCTTCTATTCGTAGATTATCGGCTTTAATTAACCGTAAATCACCCGGAACTTTATCGCCGGGTCCAAGCAACACAATATCACCAACGGTTAAATGAGAAGCATCGATTTCGGTACGTGTACCATTTCTAATCACCTGCGCTTTAAGAGACAGCATCTTCTTTATATCTTCCAATGCCTTCTCTGCTTTATTCTCCTGAAAATAGCCGATAGAAGCATTTACCACGGCAACCAATAGAATAACAACAGTATCGACATAGTGACCCAATAGTGCCGTTACAATAGCTGCAATGAAAAGAATATAGATCAGTATATCATTAAAGTGTTTCAAGAAGCGAATAAGTTTACTCACTTTTTTCTTTTCGGGAAGTATATTCTCACCAAATTGGTTAAGACGCTGTACAGCTTCGTCCTGCGACAGGCCTTTTGTGTTATCAGACTCAAGCTTCTGTAAAACTCTTTCGGCTTCGATAGAATACCATTCTTTTGTAGTATGTAAATAGTCTTTCCTCATAAGTTTTTTTCCGGTAATTGTTAAATTTGATATTACAACAAATTCAAAATAGCTATTGTTTAAAATATTTTCTGACGAATGCTATTTTTTTAACTATCAGATTGAAAGCATCTTTATTTCTCAGACCTATATATACTCTCTGTTATCCCGAGACGCAGTGAGAGATATCCCTGCGACTAAACCTCTTACTTAACAAATTTCTCACATACGTTCGAAATGACAAAGAGGCCATCTAATAATCCGCACAATTTAATCAGTCATCAACAAACGCAAAAAAGTTCCGCTTCAATTAACCATTCGAAGCGGAACAAGACGATTGTATTCCAGTGTAATCGGATACATACAATTACCTTAACCTAAATATGAAAAAGTACTGTCGATTTTATTTTCAATCTTGAAATAATTCCGGATAATGTTTCCGAATCAAATCCTGATCATCTTTATCCAGTTCCTTAAGTTCTCTCGGAGTATCCTGTGGTCTCAATCCCTTTTGGTTTATTCTGTTCATCAAACTCCAATCTTTAGCAGGTTTTTGAGGTGTAGGGTCTGCCGGCTCTTTTGCAGGAAGATCATAACGGGTGAAATCGATTACCTGCATTGGCGTTCTTCTGTGCCAGTCACGCAATAAAGCCAATCGAAACTCTTTATTCATAAACCATTTGATTTCAAGATTATTATATGAGTCTCCTAATCCCGATCCACGCTCTTCGAACCTGTAATTCCAATCATCATTCGATTTGTTTTGCTCTCTCCAGATTGTTCCAAATTCGCCAAAGGTCAGAAAATGAGTATCGGGCCAACGTTTCTTCGTATCAGTTACCCACATTTCGAGAGCCTTGCAGATAAATTCTTTTCCGAATTCGTGTACCATTTGCGCCTCCCAAATATTGGTTACCCATCCAAAGCCATTCAGTTCAAAACCTCTGTCGAAATGAATGGACTGCGTGTGCATTACTTCACGGTGACCTAAATCTAATCCCCAACCTTTATATGTTTCGATAGGACCAACTCCACGACGACTATTAAAGCCTTCGATTCCATGACCTGTTGCCCCACTGCGGCGTGCACAAAGGAAATCCATTGTCCACCCGTCGAGATTCACACAATCGATGAAGTCTGCCTTTCCTTGAGCAGGCTTACAAAAATGCTCGGTAGATGGATAGAAAGGATATGACGGTGAACCATCTGCCCCTCCTCCATCGATATTATGCTGACTCCAGATAACTGCGTGAGCGGTATGTATATTTTCTTTTTCCGCAAGATATTTCAAATTATCAGCCGATAAGAATCCACCGATTATAGATTGCGGACGATAACCATTCCCAACTAATTTAGAAATAATATGTATTGCTTCCGACATTTCTTTGTTTACCCTTTCGCGAGGCAAATACATAGCCGGAAAATAGCCGGGAAAATAAGACACTTCATCGCCATATTTCTTCTGACATTCTACTACATAGTCGCGAATCTCCTTATAGTTTTGTCGTTGATCTTCCAAGGCATTCATAGTGAATCCCCATGTCAGACGCCCATCAGGATTGTTTTTAGCAAAAGCCTCTCTTAATGAACGTACTCCATCAAGTGTATGCCAGTCCCCTTCATCACGTGGATGAATTTTCACATCTCTCGATACTTCCCAAGGTGTGGTGCGTATCATTATACATAGAGTTACAAATCTGTTGCCATTCAATGTGATTGGTGCAGCCATAACCGGCAAAACAGGTTCTGCCGCATTCAGCAAATTCATAGAGATAAACGCTATTATCAGAGAAAGAATTATTTTCTTTAACATATCATTTTCTTTTATAAACTGTTCGTACAATCAAGTACTAATTTATTATTTGCAGGAATTAGCCTGAAAACATAATCAGATACTTTATCTGATTTTTCAGCCTTACCTTCTTTACAGGTTATACCATATTTAAAACCACGAAATTCTGCTTTAATCTGTTTTCCTTCGATAGATTGAAACGGTAATTCTGCGCTAGGAGCAGCTGTAAGTTCAAGTACCCATGAGAAATCTGCTGATGATGGTTTGCAAGAGACTTCGAACCGATTTTCATAAAATATAATTTTGAAGGTATTTCCACCGGCATCGTCACATTCTACTTGCAGCACATCCTTAGCCAATTCCGTTACGATAGGACTTTTGAATAATACCTCTTTCTTTGTGCCATCTTTCTCTAATTGCATAATTCGCAACCCTGATTTCTGATCTTTGGTACTCCACATGAATCCATCGACAACAGGAAGTGTAAAATAGAAAAATTGTCCGCCTTCTCCTGCTTTGTTAAGGTATTGAGATTCAAATTTTTCGTCAAAGAGGTGAATATCTCTGAATCGGAACGATGTACCCTCCCATAGCAAATTGGTACGATAATAACGGCTATTGAACCACACCGACTTATTCCCTTCGTTGCGAATATCGGTTAGTGTAGTCACGGCTGTTGCCGGCGTCACATCAAATTGCTCTTTGAACCAAGTTCCTGATTGAGTTAGAGTTTCGACCTTAATCTTATTCAATTTTCTTAACGAATCGAATATAGGAATCTGCATTTCCAAACCTTTTTGCATTCCTTTCCATGTGAAAGAATTTTCTTGTCCGGCCTGAGCATAATTGAAAGCAAGCGATGGTTGATTCACAATGGATTCTAAGAAATATTCGACCCAGTTTTTATCCATACCCGAATCGCGATATACAGGTTCCAGCGATATAACACCTTGTCTGTTTCCACCTAAGCCTTGATCGTATTGATAGATAGGATCGCTACCCAGCATACGGAATATTGGAACGGGAATTTGATTTTTGGCTGTTTGTGCAGGCATATAAGCATTCAATTTGCTCGGATAATAAGCCTGATTCCAATAACCACCCCAAAGCGTATATCCGTCAGTTCCTATTTGGTCTTTGCAATTACATGAAGCTACAATTTTATATTTATCGTGCATATAGGCCAACGTATGGGAATCTATAAACCAAGAGCCAACGGCTGTCGGGTATTTTCCGAATATCTCTTTGAACTTAGCCATATACACATCTACTAGTTTCTCTCTTTCCTGAGGACTATATCCCGTAGTGAAAGCAATATTTGCATGAGACACCCACGAGTGTTCGCCCCGCCATTTTATTCCGGCCGCTTCTACATGTGGCTGCGTTATCTCCCACCAACCGCCAATTTCAGAATCAGCATTTAGTTCTTTTTTAAGCAAATCCTGATATAGAGGATTGATTAAGGCGTCGTATTGCAACAGGAATGTTCCCGGCAAATTGTACTTGTTCAGGAGTTTCAATTGCTCTTGTACTGTCTCGAAAAGAAGGCTGTCAGCATTCTCAACACGATAATCCGTCTGACGAATAAAGTTGATAATATTGATTATTCGCGGGCTGTCCGATGTCTCTTTCTCTTCCGTTTTATTCGAATTAGCTGCACAGCCTATGCATGTTATGCATAAAAGCAGTACGGCAGACATCATTTTTGATAAATTCATAGTAATAATTGATTAGTTGAAAATTGCGGTTAATATTTAAAATAACCGGTCATTTACATCGGAACATAAATAACCGGTCAATATTATTTATTATATCTCAGAAATCGCTTCTTGAATTAGAAAAACAAATATGGGTAATGTTTTTTAATTAAGAAAATTCCTTCAGGAGAAAGTTTATCAATTGGTTTAGGCCTGTCTTGCGGACGGGATTGTTTTTGATTAATTTCACCTAGCAGACTCCATTTACGTGTCATTTCCACAGGCTCTTCTGCCTTCAAATCGTAACGGGTAAAATCGATTACATTTTCGGCTCTGTTTTTTTGCCAGTCTTTCGTCAGTGCCAAACGGAAATCTTTATTCATAAACCAACGTATTTTCAGATTGGCATCCGAACCTCCAATGCCAGAGCCTTTTTGTTCGAAACGATAATTGAAGGAGTTCTCCTTGTAATGTTCTCTCCACAGCAAGCCGAATTCGCCTTGTGTGATAAATTTCACATCGGGCCAACTTCTTTTTATCTCACTCAACCAGTCACTTAGTCCTGCTACGCTAAACGGAAGAGACAATTCCCAACAGTTTGTAACCCATGCAAAGCCATTCAGTTCAAATCCCCGATCGTAGTGCATGGCTGTTGTGTACATCATTTCTGTAAGCCCAACTAACTTTCCGTAGGCATGAATAGTTTCGATCGGACCAACTCCCATACGACTATTAAAACCTCCGGCAAATCCGTCTCTGCGAGCAGATAGGAAGTCCATTGTCCATCCATCGAGATTTACACAATCGATAAAATCGCTCTTACCTTGTGCCGGTTTACAGAAATGCTCCTTCGATGGATAAAAAGGGTAAGATACTGCTCCATCTCCATCCTGATTATCGATAGAAAACTGACTCCATATATTTCCCTGACACACATGAATACCCTCCTTTTCGGCCAAGTATTGCTGATTCTCGGCTGCCAAAAATCCGGCGACTATACTTTTAGGGCGAAAACCACCACCGACCATTTCGCTAACCTTAGCTAAACCTTCATGCAAATCTTTATTTACCTGTTCTCTGGTATTATAAGCATTGGCGAAATAAGCTCCGGGAATAAAGGTTATGTCATCTCCATATTTATGATGATATCCAACCACCAATTCACGAATCTTCTTATAATTATCAGAATTATCATGCAATGCTAACCAACTGAACGACCATGTAATTCTGGCATCCGGAAATTCTGACGAAACAGCTTCTCTGAATGCCACTACGCGCTCGGGGGTATGCATAGAACGTTCATCTTCTCCAACGCTCTTATCTCTGGTTACTTCAATCTGATTTACCCGAATCACAGTATTCAGCGTCAGAAATCGATTACCCATCAACTCTTTGGGTGCCGGTTTTATATTGCCTTGCCCATGTATAGATGGAGTAAAGCCACCGGATACAAAAAGTATTGCAACTATAACATTAATAATCTTTTTTCTCATCACATTATATTAAAATGAATATAAATTACCACCCCGGATTATTCGGCAACAGATTAGGATTAAGGAATAGTTCATTTAATGGTAATGAATAATAATAGTGCTTCGGAGCAGTGAAGAAGCGGTTGGCTTCGGCTTCTATTATTAAAAAGCCATTTTCGTCTACTATACCCGGATTCTCTTTATTCAAAACACTTAGATCTTCATATTCAGTTCCTTTGTATTTTATACCTTTCAGTGCTGCCGGCAACTCAGTTTCTCCAATTTTCCAACGTCTTATATCGTCGCGTCTGAATCCCTCGAATGCAAGTTCTACGGCACGCTCTCTACGTATCTCTGTTTGCATATTCAGCCCATTATCTTGCACGAATTTATTGGTTAACGGAGGCATTTCGACACTCAACCGTGAACGGATTACATTAATCGTATTTTTCAGCATATCATCACTGACAGACCCATTTCTTTCGTAGGTTGCTTCTACTAAAATAAGTAAGACTTCAGGATAGCGAATGATATGATAGTCGTAAGATGAATCGTTTACTCCCGTTCTCTCTTCTCCCATAAATTTCCAAAGCTTATATCCGGTACGAGTTTCAGGTCGTGTATTGAATTGGGGGACACTCACCAACTGCCCATCCTGAGGGCTTAGATATGTTGTTCCGGGGATTAAGAATGTCTGGCTCATACGTGGATCTCGATTTTCAAACTCATCAGCCATTTTTTTATAACCCTGAAATCCCGAACCTAGCTTGTCGATAGGTAAGCCGGTACTTTTACACAGATACATATCGGCAAGTTTTTTTGTAGGAGTACCTCTTTGCCCCCAGTAAACACCATGTGCTGTCGAATGCATACGGATATCTTTATAATAACGACTCGACAATATAGCTTCGGGTGCGTTATCTCCCTCCTCAATAAACAAACGACGATAGCTTTCATCTCCTGCTTTTTCGAATAGAGAATACTCATTGCTTTTTCTTACAAGCTCGGCGGCTGTTATTGCCTGATCCAACAATTGCTCATAATCGGTTCTGTGCTTATGGTATTTAGCCCACGTACCTGCAAACAAAGCTACTCTTGCTTTCAAAGCCAATGCAGCACCTTGCGTAACACGTCCGTTCTCTTCTGCTGTAAGTTTGCTTTGTAATGGCAGTTTAGAATAAATCTCCTCCAATTCCGAGAGTATGAAATCTTCTACCTTTGCCTGTGATTCTCTTTTGCCATACAGTTCGGCTGATTCGGTACTCAAAACTTTTGTAACAATAGGAACATCATTAAATTTCTTCATCAATCGCCAATGAGTATAAGCTCTAAAGAAGCGGGCTTCGGCTACATAGCGTTCTATTTCGGAGAAATTACCTTTGTATGACTCACTTTTTTCTATAATTTTATTACAGTTGCGTAAATCTACAAAGCGATCGTCCCAATCTCCATCAGAGTTGGGAGCTACCAGTGTACCATTACTCACCGTATTTCCCAACTGCCCGTAAGCAATATCGCTGTCGGTATCTTTTGTACCGAATGTTTCCATCCTGTCATATAAAAGATTTACAGCTTTCATATAATCGTTGGGCGTTTTCCAAAACTGAGTATCCGTCAAATCATCTTTCGGAGACAAATCAATGTCCTGACAACTTGATATTGCCAACAGAGTGACAATAATCGTAGAAATTGTTAATATATATTTTTTCATGTTTATATACTTTAGGAAAAATTAGAAAACAATATTTACACCTAATGAATAGTTACGGGCAAATGGATAACTCACATAACCACCGCCTTCTTCCGGATCCCATCCGCCGGGTGCATTGTGAATTTCGAAGAGATCTTCACCACTGAAATATACCCTGATCTTCTCAAGTTTAAACTTCTGAAGGTGCTTCTTCGGAATAGTATAACCGAATTGTAGGTTTTTCAGGCGCACATAGGCCACATTGTGTTTCGTATTGGTAGATACATAATAATTGTAATCTTTTTTACCATCATTAGTTATCGCCGGATATTTAGCATCTGTTCTTTCAGGAGTCCAAGTCTTTCCATACCAGTACTCTGCCGACTGATACCAAGGTGCAGCAAAAGGCTTACTGGCTTCGCCTTCCAAAAACATAGTCCGTTTTCCAACTCCTTGTATAAATGCTCCGAAGTCGAATCCTTTATATTCTGCATTCAGATTGAGCCCGAAATTATATCTTGGATTGGTATTTCCCAGATAAACCATATCGCCTGCTCCTTCTGTACCGTCACCTAGAACTGTCAGATTACCATCGCCATCCAAATCTTTATACATCGCATCCCCTACGGCTATTTTACTTTGTACAAGATCATTTTTCGGAAAACGAGATTTATATTCATTCAGCTGTTGTTCATTTTGGATAATCCCGTCAAATACATATCCGAAGTACGAGTCCATAGGGTAACCTACCGGAGTACGATTCATTCCAAGTCCGATCAACGAATTTCCGATTCTTTTAGATACTTCGTTTCTTGCATCACTCACATTGGCTCTTACCGAATAACTGAAGTCGCCTATCTGATCTCTCCAACCCAACGTAACTTCCCAACCGTTAATTTTCAGTTCTCCGCTATTTGTTGCAGGAGCAGAAATTCCTAACATAGAAGGATAGGTTATAGGGATTAGCATGTTTTTATTTTTTTTCCAGAAGTAATCAAACGATCCGTATAATCTGTTATCCAAAACACTGAAGTCTATACCCAGATTCTTTGAAGCGATCGTCTCCCATGTACGTGAACTTGAAACCAGATTGGATTGTTGAGCCATTTGCCCTCTTTGTCCGTTACCGAACGGGTAATAGCTTCTGCTTATATTGATCAGCTCGATATAATCATAAAAACTTATTCCTGACTGGTTTCCCATTTCGCCATAAGAGGCTCTAAATTTCAAGTCATCAAAAAGTTTCAGATCTTTCATAAATGATTCTTCTCCAACACGCCAAACTGCACTTGCTCCGGGGAAATAACCCCATCGGGAATCCGGATCGAATCGGGAACAACCATCGGCACGCAAGGTTCCTTCTATTATATATTTATTGGCAAATCCATAATTTACCCTCGAAAAGAATGAATTGATAGTCCATGCATTTCCTTCACTCGAAGCATCCTGATCTTCAGGACTCCCCAAATTTATAGGCATTGATTCCTGCTGATCGAAGTTGATACGTTTAGCCCAGAATTTATCAAAGTCGGACGATTCATTTGCAGCTCCTACCATAACACCAAGGTCATGTTTTCCAAATGTTTTTTTGTATTCTCCATATAAAGTGAAGTTTTTATACAAAGTCTTTGAGTAACTGCGTTCGGCGCTATTCGGTTTTCTTGCTGTTCTATGGTTTACGTCATCCCAATTATAACTGTAAAGCATTTTCATAGCAGAATATTTGTCAGAATCATTCTTACGAATAACAGCACGACCGATCAGATTAAGTCCATCTATAACCTTCCAGCGTAATTGGTTGTTTATCGTAAAATTGCCGGTTGTTATATTCGATAGTCCGCCATCTTCCAACACTTGTGCGGGATTATCAAAGCCCTCGAATGTATAAAAGTTTCCTGCCGGATTATACAAAGGAGCCCAGCTACGGGTTTTATATATTAATTCCCATATATTTTGTCCTTCACTAATACCTGATGAGTAATTTCTACTGCTAGCTTCGTACGACAGGTTAAGATCATAATCTAAATTTTTAACTATCTGTATATTAGATTTCGTTCTTACAAAGTACCGCTTGTCGTTGTCGGTTCCAAACTTAAGTAAACCTTCTTCGTTTTGGTGTCCTAAAGAGATGAGATATGAGTACTTGTCACCACCACCCGAAAGGCTGACATTGTAGTTCTGAAGGTTGCCGTTTCCTATCATAATATCATTCCAGTCCTGATCTTTATAAAATTTAGGATATCCGGACCATCTTCCCCAGTTGGATGTCGGAAGTACTTTGTCGCTACCATCAAGTATCAGCTGTAATTCGTCCTGAGTATACTCTATAGGGAAAGAACCATCTGTAATTTCCAGTCCCATAACTGCATGTTGGTAAAGACTGGCCGCCTTTTTCAACAAAGCCGGTTTCTTCACAGAATAAAATGCGTCGAGTGTAACTTTCAGTTTTTGATTTTTATTTGCATTTTTAGTCGTTACCAAGATCACACCGTCAGCTGCGCGCGCACCGTATATTGCGGCTGTACCGTCTTTAAGTACCGATATATTTTCGATATCAGCTGCGTTTATCATATTCAAATCGCCTTCGGCTCCGTCAATCAATATTAATGGAGAGCCTCCGTTGATAGACGACATATCACGTATGCGGAGAGTCGGGCTACTTCCCGGCGCTCCACTTGTACGAATAACTGTAAGTCCCGGCATTTCGCCCTGAAGGGCATTAGCTGCATTTTGAACAGGTCGCGATTGAAAAGTTCTGGAATCTGTTGTTGAAACGGCTCCTGCCAGATTTGCTCTTTTCACTGTACCGTAACCGATAACAACTACTTCATCCATTTCCTTTATATCCTCTTTCATGGATATGTTCAGAGTCTTTCTGGAACCCACTACTTCTTCTTGCCTCAAATAGCCAATAAAAGTAAAAACCAGTATCGCATCCTGATTGGGCACATTAATAGAATATGCTCCGTCGACATCTGTTATTGTACCTACAGAAGTGCCCTTCAGAGCGACACTTACTCCCGGTATCGTTTCTCCCGCCTGATCTCTGACCACTCCGGAAACAGTATTTTGTTGTTGAGTAACGCTTTGACTTCCGATCGTTGATTTATCTTTTTCGGTAAGGATTACATCTTTATCCAAAACTTTATAATCAACATCAGAATCAGCGAATATTTCACTTAAAATAGGAAGTACAGCTTTTTTATTTGCTTTTATAGAGACTTTTCGCTCTACATCAACTAATCGACTATTATAATAGAAATGAAAATCGGATTGCTTCTCAATTTCATCCAGAATATCGGCTACTCTTTGGTTTTTAATATCAAGAGATAATGTTGCTTGCTGCGCATACGAACTGGATGCCAAAGCAACATTCACCGATAGAATCAGTAAAACAGTTAATAATTTCATAGTAAGAGGGATTTTATCAAACTTGCAAGAAAGGTGACAATACCTCCAAGTCTGTTGGAGATGATAAATTTTTCTCATATTTTTGTTTTGCTTTTAAATAAAAAATAAATTGTTTTTCGATTTGTTTTGCACGGAAACATGCTCGTAACATGCTTCCGTGTTTTTTATTAGATTTTCGAACGGTTATCTTCTCATAGGCATTGTAATTAGATTTTAGGTTAATAGTGTTTTTTATTTAAGGTCGGATGTGTCAGATAATTTATTTGGTTTCTATTTACTTAATACAATAATAGATTTAGTTCCCTTCTCATCTTTCGGATATGTTATCTTATAATTGATGTTAGATGATATTTTCATGTAATCGAGTACTTGATATAAAGGTTTATCTTCGAATGTTCCCGTAAAAGTATAGGTATTGATAATCCTGTTTTTAACTTCAAATTCAACATTGTAAAAACGAGCTAAATGCGCCAACACTTCCGCCATTGGCGTTTCTTTGAAAACCAGACGATTATACATCCAGTCTATCTCACGATCGGTATCGACTGTGGTTATATGCAATTGATTGGTATGAAGGGAATAAACGGCTTTTTCGGAAGGGAGTATCACTGTTTTCGTTCGCCTTCCGGCAATATCCAACTGAACACTACCTGTAACAAGGGTTGTTTCTACTATCCCGTCTTTCTTATAAGCCTGTACATCGAATGTAGTACCCAGTACCTCCACTTTTAAATTATTATCGAGAGCTTTTACAATAAATGGTTGCTTGCTGTTCTTCATAACTTCGAAATATGCTTGTCCATCGATTTCCACTTCCCTGCTCCGAGCATCGAAAGTAGATGGATAGCGAAGACTGGAGTTTGAATTGAGCCAGACTTTAGAACCATCGGGTAAGCTAAATGAAGATACCATTCCGGCATTCGTTTTCATTTCCACCATTTCAATATATGGTGCGACTTTACTATGAGAGAAATATAAATAGGAAGAAAGACATATCATCGGCAATAGCAAGACGGCAGCTATACGCTGAAATGTCTGTAATATGCGTTGGTTCTTATTCTTTTGCTCCTTTATCTTCCTATTCTTTTTGAATGTATCTAGTGCCCGATCGGTATCGACAGAATTCATTATTCTCAACCTTTTATTTGCTTCTAATACAAAATAAAGTTGCTCTACAGTTTTTCTATTTTTATCCGACTCTTCCATCCAATGTTGAGTATTGATATTTTCCTCATTGGTTGTTTCTTTCAATAGATAGCGGATTATAGTATCTTCGGTCATTATTTATTATCTTAATTATTGTGCATTTATACACATTCTATATATAATACATTTCAGAAAGAAGATGTACTAAAGATTTATTCAATTTTCTTGCATTTTTCTTAGTTTGGTTAGTTAAGATGCTTCTATATTTTGTGAATATCATTGCTAAATAGTATTATTGTACTCCCTAAATTGAAAAACACCCATGTCGCTTAAACAGGATGTGTACAACGAAACTACTCTTCTCCTGAAATCGGGAGACGAGGCCACTTTTGATATCGTATTTAAACAGCATTATGCTGCTTTATATGCCTTTGCGTCCAATTTTATTCCAATAAATGAATGTGAGGATGTCATACAGGAGACAATGATGTGGTTATGGGAGAATAGATATTCTTTAGATTCGGACAAATCACTGAAGTCTTTATTATTCACAATAGTAAAGAATAAATGTCTGAACAGAATTTCCCACTTGCAAATTAAGCAACAAGTACACAGTGATTTATACTCCAAATTCATCGAACAGTTCGAAGATCCTGACTTCTACACTCATACCGATTTATTAAGAACATTAGATCAAACAATCAAGAATTTACCTAAAGATTATAGGGAAGCTTTCGAAATGAATCGCTATCATGATTTAACATATAAAGAAATTGCAGAAAAAATGGGTGTGTCGACTAAAACCGTTGCCTACCGTATTGGTCAGGCTCTGAAAATACTTCGTGTAGAATTGAAAGAGTATCTGCCTATTATATTTCTAGGAATATTCTGAATGCTGACGAGATATATAAAATATGACAATTTTCATCATCCATTCTGGTCATTTTCTCATTAGATATAGTTACCTTTTCATCCATGTTCTAATGCTAGGGAGAGAACAAATAGTGAAATGATATTGTTATGGATATGAAGGCATTGCATTAAAGAGTAAAATAGTCTGCTTTTGAGATTATGACATTAACAATATAAAATATAAGTTTTCAATATTTTAAATTATGAAAAACATCAGCATTTCCCGCATCCTTGTTTGGATAATTTATCCATTACTAATATTCTTATTTATGACATTCTGCTTCTTTAAATGTAGTAGTGGAAACTCTAAAGAAGGAGAGACATCATCCGAAGGAGAGAAAAAAAGAGAGTTCGTGATGATCTCTATACCGGCAAATATTACAACGCCAAAGGACAGAGGCGATTTTCTTGTGGCTCATTACTGGGATAATTTCGATTTCTCGGATACAGTTTATACTAATTTACCCCAAATTACAGAACAGGCATTTGTCAATTATATAGAGGTATTACCTCTGACGGAAAGAAGTATCGCTGCCACATCCATTCAAAAATTATTAGGTGAAGCAGAAAAAGAAGAAACAGGCAGAATGTATTCTTATTTCAAAGAGCTATCTGAAAAATATCTCTACGATCCTAATTCACCATTGAGGAATGAGGAACTATACATTCCGGTTGCCGAATATATAACTACAGATTCTAAAACCAATGATACTGATAAGGAACGAATAAAGTTCGATTTGGATATGATGTATAAAAACCGAATCGGAGAAAAAGCAACAGATATAAGCTATACACTACAGTCGGGAAAGAAAGGTACATTGTACAACATCGAAGGCAATTATACGATTGTCTTATTCTATAATCCAGATTGCCATGCTTGTGCCGAGATTACATCTTACATAAAAGCATCTCCCACACTCAATAATAAATTGGAAGATAAATCACTAGCAATTTTAGCACTCTATCCCGATAAGGATTTGGAAATCTGGAAAAAGCACCTGATTGACATACCGTCAAATTGGGTAAACAGCTATGATAAAGAGCAAATTGTAATGAATAAGAAACAATATGACTTAAAAGCTATTCCAACACTTTACTTACTGGATAAAGACAAAAAGATCATATTGAAAGATGCTAATATACAAGAAATTGAGAAATATCTGAATGAGACCAATACACCATCCTATATATTAAAATAAGCTGCTTCAGTACTCAGTATTGTTTACTCTTATGTTCCTTAAATAATGAACTATTCAACACTAGCTTTGTTAACATTCTAGTAGACCCTTCATCTAAATTATCACAAGGGGTATTACACAATATAGAATGAAAAAGATATTAATAGCACTCTTACTACTCGTTATATTTTCGTTAATAGCTCTTTGCGCCAAGGGTCAAGAGAAAAAAATAAATATCATCCCTTTTCCCGTCGTAGCTACAAATCCTACTGTGGGTTTTGCATTCGGATTCTCACCCGGTTTCACTTGGTACATGGGCGATAGGCAAAATACGAGTATGTCGTCTGCTGTCGCCTCTTTGGTGTATACAACAAATAAACAGCTCTTCTTCAGCGTACGGGGAAATACATTTCTCGAAGGTGATAAATGGAATCTGTTAGCCGATCTGAGATATCAGATTACTTCGCAACCGACTTATGGTTTAGGTACAAATAACAGATCGGTTCATCCTCTAGTAAATAATGATGATTATGATTTCTCGGAAACTCACTATCTCAGAAGACAAGAAATGATGGAATACGACTTTATCAGAGCATACCTCACCCTTTTGAAAAAACATGAGGACACCCGCTTCTTTTATGGTTTGGGCTATCATCTAGATGTGATCTATAATATAAACGACCATTTACTCAATTTAGATAAAGAACCTCAGGACATAACAAATCATTATCGATATAATACGTTAAAAGGCTTTAGCCCCGATGGGAATACCGTATCGGGAGTATCCCTCAATGCGATGTTTGATAGCCGAGATAATGTTGCTAATCCTTATTCCGGCAGATATGCCTTTGCCAGTTGGAGAGCAAATCCTAAAATGATAGGAAGTACAAAAAGTTCAAGTACATTATGGTTAGAATACCGTGACTATTTCAATCTGTCGGAAGAACGTCCACGACATCTTATCGGTATCTGGACTTACGGATGGTTTGTAACAAGTGGCGATGTACCTTATATGAACTTACCGGCTATCGGTTGGGATAAATTCAGCCGCTCAGGTAGAGGATATACATCGGGACGGTTCAGAGGAGAGGATTTAGTCTATACTGAAGTAGAATACCGCTTCCCTTTACAAAAAAACAGTGATACACTCGGAGGTGTCATTTTCGCCAACACAGCTACCGCCAGCAGCCGTACCGAAAATGTCGATCTTTTCCAACATGTAAATTTAGCTTATGGCATCGGTTTACGTGTTATGATCAATAAGAGAAGCCGCTCCAATGTCAATCTCGACTACGCATGGGCAACTAATGGCTCGCAAGGATTATTTATATCGTTGAACGAAGCATTTTAATACTGGAGCTATCATACGAATATCGCCTGCAATAGCCTAATTCTGCTGAACATTTCATCCCATATTCCGTTTTAAATTTAGATAGATTTATAGAATGATAATTTTATGGAATCTTCGATGGTTGCAATATCTAAGATTACATCAATGAATCTCATATCACAATGAAAAAGGGCTTAAAAATTAGTGGAATTGTTATCCTTATTCTTGTAGTTATATTGATTGCACTACCATTTTTATTTAGTGGAATAATAAAAAAAGCCGCTATAAAAAAAGCAGATGAGCAATTGAATGCAAAACTTGAGATAAGGGACTTACGCCTGAACCTCATCTCTAATTTTCCATATGCTACACTTTCCCTCTATGATGTTATACTAAGCGGAATTGACAATTTTGAAGGTGATACGCTCATTCAGGCAAAATCCGTCGAAGTATCGATGAGTCTTATCAATTTGATTCGCAGCAGATACAATATAAGCCAGCTGAAATTAGATAGTTCTTCGGTTTATATTAAAATATTACCTAGCGGACAAAGCAATTGGGATATAGTCAAGAAAGATTCCAGTAAAATAAATATTTCTAATGATAGTAAACCTTTCAAACTTCAAATACAAAACATATTGCTAACAGGATGTAATGCTGTTTACGAAGATCAGATATCACATGTAAAGACTATCATTACAGGATGGAATGGAACTATTTCCGCCGATTTCGCAGGTGATGAGAGCAGTATAAAAACGACTTCTATAATCGATGAATTTTCACTTTTCATAAAAGATATTCCTTATCTGGATAAATTAAAGCTTACAACTAATTCTTCTTTTTCTGCCGATCTTAAGAATAAAAAATTTACCCTTACCAAAAGTGATGTACAATTGAATGAAGTAAAAACTCATATCGATGGGTCATTCACTTTAGTTGAAAAAAAGGGAATAAACTTCGATTTTAAATTAACAGCTCTAGATACCGATTTCAAAGATATACTATCTGTCGTACCTTCAATTTACACTAAAGATTTCGAAGATTTGGAAGCATCGGGTGCAGTATCGATAGATGGCTATGTAAAAGGATTGATGCAAGATGAAGTATATCCGGCTTTCAGCCTTAAGCTTTTCGTACATAACAGTATGTTTAAATATTCGTCTTTACCCAAATCGGTAGACAATATTAATATTGATTTTCTAATGGAAAACGAAGGTGGTTCATTAGATAGCACAAAAGTAGACATCAGTAGGTTTGACTTCAATATAGGAGGTAATGCTTTCAAATCGAACTTGAGTGTACAGACACCTGTTAGCGATCTTCACATGAAAGTATATTTAAAGGGTATACTTGATCTGGATTTGATTAAAGAGATATATCCTCTTGATAAGGGTTTAGAAATCGGCGGAAAGATTGATGCTGATTTAGATATGGCAGCTAACTTATCGAATATAGAAAAAGATGAATATGATAAAATTAAAATAGCAGGTCAATTAAATCTGAGTAATATATTATTCAAAAGAGAGAAACAACCGACTATCCAAATCAAGAATGCTGCTGCAAAACTGAATCATCAACTTGTAAATCTCTCCTCTTTCAATATCAGAATCGGCAATAATGATCTTTCGATAAAAGGTCGTTTAGAGAATCTCTTAGGCTATATTGTTGCAGATAAAACATTGAAAGGTCAGTTAGATATCAAATCAGCTCATTTCAATGTGAACGATTTTACGGGCAATGGGTCTAAGAAATCGTCAAAACCCTTTATCGTTCCTAAGAATTTAGATTTGGCTTTAACTGCGTCTCTAAAACAAGTCACATACGAGAAAACAGATATCACCAATCTGGATGGAAACATTACAATAAAAAGTGGGGTAATAACAATGAAGAATCTCACAGCAAATACTTTAGGAGGATATTGCAAAGCAAACGGATCGTATAATACAGCACAAAATCCGTCCAAGCCATTATTAAATATGGCCTTGGATATGAATAAGATGTCATTCTTTGAGACATTCCAATCGGTAAAAGCTATCGGTAAGTTTGCTCCTGTATTTGAAAAAATAATAGGAACTTATTCCATGAAGATGAGTTTCACGACAATTATAGATCAGAATCAAGATCAAACACTAGCTAATATAAAAGGAAGTGGCACAATGAAAACTGACGTTATAAAAGTAAAAGGTGGTATTAAAATCCTAGATGAATTAGCCGCTAAAGTCAAACTAGAATCCCTCAGTTCTTTTATAGCTAAAAATGTGATAGTGGAATTCACTGTTCAGGATGGCAAATTGACGACAAAACCTTTTGATGTTAAAATACTTGGAACCAAATTAAATCTTGGAGGAAGTACAGGTTTAGACAAGAGTATCAATTACAAAGTTTCGTTATATTTTCCCGGACCATTGAGAGTCGGATTAATAAATAATATAGCTATGACTGTTAAAGGCACAACTGATAATCCTAAGTTCATGATCGATCCCAAATCGATGCTTGTAAATTCTGCAACCTCTATTCCCGGTCAGCTTATTGGTGGAGGTATTCTAGGTCAAGCAGCAGTTAATGCAGGAACAGGTTTGGCAAAGAACCTGTTAAAGAAGAAAAAATAAAAGCCTTACTATCGTTTCTCAAAGGCATTTATTGAAACAGGGCTTGTGGATTTATTTCCACAAGCCCTGTTTTATTTACTCTTATATAATTTTACTTGTTCCAAACTCTAGGAGCAGGAACAGGTTTAAAGGGCTCTCTATTTTTAAGATCTTTCATCACTTCTTCGATCGCTCTGTCTAATTGCTGATCTTCGCCATTCCATTCTTTAACAGGATCATTATCGATTTGAATATCAGGATCAACGCCATGATTCTCGATAATCCATTGTCCTGTTTTAGCATCATAGCTCGTGAAGAAAGGCACACGTATGTCTGTTCCATCAATAAATGGCAAGGAACCCGATATACCAACAATTCCACCCCATGTACGTGTTCCGATTAGCTTACCTAAGCCTAAAGCACGGAATCCCCAAGGGAACAAGTCTCCGTCTGATGCAGAATATTTGTTAATCAAACATACTTTAGGACCGACCTGTACAGCATCGGGAACAGTACCTACACGAGTCGAACCACGACGCATAGTCAATCGATAAGGCTCACGAGACAGACGCTCCAGTATCATTGGTGAAACATTGCCACCACCATTAGCTCTATCATCTATTATCAGCCCCTCTTTATCTAATTGAGGGTAGAAATAGCGTGCAAATTCATTTAATCCATCAACACCCATATCCGGGATATAGATATAGCCTATTTTGCCATTCGATGCTTTCTCAACCTTCTTCAAATTATTTTGTACCCATTCGTACTGATACAAAGAATCTTCTTCATCCAGCGGACTTATCACTATTTTGCGTGCACCTGCCAGTTGATTTTTACTATTCAATGATATTTCAGTTGGAACTCCCGCTTTACCTACCAGCAATGAATACATATCTTTCACTGTATTGGTAGGAACTCCATCGATAGCAACAATGAAATCGCCTGCCTTAGCTTCTATACCTGCATCTGTAAGCGGAGAACGGAGGTTCTTGCTCCATGATGCACCTTGAAGAATCTTTTCTATGCGGAAAAAGCCACTTTTATCTCTCGAAACCTCTGCGCCTAGCAGCCCCATATTGATACGCTCAGGACGATCTAATTCCCCCGGATTCACATAAGCATGACCGCAGTTCAGTTCACCAATCATTTCACCTATCACATAATTAAGATCGAGACGGTTTTTCACGTATGGAAGAAGTACCGAATACTTTTCTTTCATTGCTTTCCAATCTACACCGTGCATGTTTTCAACATAGAATCCATCACGATATACACGCCATGCCTCATTAAATATCTGACTCCATTCCTGAGGATAATCAGTCGTAATTTTCATATTGGAAAGATTAACAGGATCTTTCAGTTCTGTTTTTCCTGCCGGAATATTGGTTACAAAAAATTGTTTATTCTTTATAAACAGAGCTTTCTTATCACTATTACCTACAAACATTGATGCACCTTCGGCAATAGTTTCTTCTTTTTGAGTTTTCAAATCAAACACACAAGCATCCTGACCTTTAGAATAATATATTTTTGCACCATCCGAATAGAAATTCCAATAATTAGCCTGTCCTATCGGTAGCTTTATGATTCTATCTCCTATACCGTCAAAATCAATTTTTATAACAGATGTAGAATCTTTCTTCTCTGTTTCGGGTTTCTTAGCACTACTATCCGTTTTTACTTCCGCATCTTTCTCCAAAAATGGTGATGGTGTAGCTTTCGATAAAAGAGCCATATAAACACCACCTGAATTTGGATAAACATGATTCCATTCCTTCGATCCATATATAGGATTAAAATCGCGGGCAGAAGCAAATATTAAATATTTTCCGTCTTTACTAAAAACCGGACTATACGATTCGTACCACTTATCAGTTATCGCAGTCTCTTTTTTCTCTGCAATATTAAAGACATACACTACGTCAAAGTTATTCGATTCCATACGATTATATGTCAACCACTTGCTATCGGGCGAAAAAGCTACACCTTGTATTTCACCTACAGGATCAGTCAGTAGCACAGTTTTTTGCTTAGTCGCTAAAGTCAACTGATTAATCCTGTTTTTACGATCGGTATAGACAATAGACTTAGAATCGGGACTCCATTCGAAGCCACGAATATAAGTATCATTATTCTTTGTCAGTTGTACAGGTTCCGAACCGGTTGCATCTTGTATATACAATTCAGTTTCTCCTGTGGCATCCGAAATATAAACAATCGATTTTCCATCGGGCGACCATTGTGCATTACGGTCATGCGCTCCCGGCGAACGTGTCATATTTTTAGTCACGCCTTTATCAGCAGGAAGATTGAACACTTCACCACGAGCTGTAATAACAAGGCGTTCTCCATCGGGCGATACACTTGTACTTGTAACATACTTGTCGCCGTTTTTGATGTCGCTTCGTGCATAAATATTGTCGGAGGTCAAAGAGATATTTATTTTCACAGGTTGTTTATTTGCCACATCAAGTTTGTATAAATATCCTCCATTCTCGAATACAATAGTATTTCCGTGATGGCTCGGAAATTTCACATCGTAATCTGTGAAATTAGTAACTTTAGTTGTTTGCTTCGTTTTTGTATTATAAGCAAATATATTCATCGTACGGTCACGATCAGAAATGAAATAGATATCATCACCAATCCACATCGGCATAATATCCTGTGCATCGTTATTTGTTATATTTTCTACCGATTTGCTTGCGGGATCATATATCCAAATATCATCGGCCATCCCTCCTTTATAGTATTTCCATGTACGGAACTCACGCATCACACGATTGTATGCCAGCTTCTTGCCATCGGGCGAATAGCTGCAAAAGCCTCCTTCGGGCAATGGAATCACATCAGATAATCCACCTTCGTTGCTAACGGTATATAAACGTCCGATAAAACCACTACCTATACGATTACGGTAAACTATATTCTTACCATCGGGAGTCCAAGTCATTACAATATTATTAGGTCCCATTCTATCGCCAAGATCGTCCCTGCTATTTGTAGGGGTATACGTCACACGGAGCGGCTCACCTCCCACAGATGGGATTGTAAACACTTCGGTATTACCATCATACTGCCCTGTGAAAGCAATTGTTTTACCATCGGGCGAGAATTTAGGAAACATTTCGTAACCGACATGCGATGTCAGACGTTGGGCTTCTCCCCCACTGACAGGAACTTTATACAAGTCGCCTGCATAAGAGAAAACGACCTCCTGCCCATTGGTAGATGGGAAACGTAGTAGCCGTGCCTCCTGAGCGAATATCTGCGGCAAAGAAAATACCGCTGCAAATAGAAATAAGATTACATTCTTTCTCATAATCATAAAAAGGTAACAGTTAATTATTCAGATGAAAACAAAGTTAAAATGTTTGACCCGAAAGAAAGATTATTTTTCCTACTTTTTAATGATTGTCCGACAATTCTTTATAAAGATATCCGCCTCACTTCGTCTGAACTACTTTTTTTACTAATATTGCCATTCATATATTTCTTTTTCTTAAAAGGAAATACACATTATACACTATATACTATGAAAAAATATATTTTACTCTTTGCTATTCTCTTACTGAGCATATTCACATGCAAAGCCGATGATCTGAAATTATGGTACAAGCGTCCTGCCAAAGAATGGGTAGAAGCATTACCACTAGGAAATTCCCGGCTGGGGGCAATGGTCTACGGTAATCCGTCGAGAGAACAGATACAACTAAACGAAGAAACAGTATGGGCCGGAGGTCCTCATCGCAATGATAGTCCCAGCATGTTAAAAGTCCTTCCTCAGGTACGAAAACTGATATTCGATGGGAAAGAAAAAGAAGCCGAAGATATACTCGAAAAAAATATACGCACACCTCACAATGGTATGCCATATCAGCTGGTAGGAAACCTTTTCTTAGATTTCAAAGGACATGATAATTATTCGAACTACAATCGTAGCCTCGATCTGAAAACAGCTGTAGCTAATACTTCATATATAGTAGATGGTATCACCTTCGTCAGGGAAACATTTACTTCTTTTACCGACGATGCGATTATTATGCGTATCACAGCAGACAAGGCTAACAGTATCAATTTCACGGCTACCTACGAATCAATTATGCCCAACCACACACTCACGGCAAAAGAAAATATGCTGATATTAAAAGGTATGGGAAGTGATCACGAGGGAATAAAAGGAGTTGTCCAATTCGAGAATCAGACCAGCATAAAAGCTGATGGAGGAACTATCAAAGCAAGTGAAAATACACTTACAGTCGAAAATGCCAATTCTGTTACAATCTACATATCTATCGCATCTAACTTTGTCAATTATAACAATGTAAGTGGTAATGAGACAGTGAAAGCCGAAAGTATTTTAAAATCAGCATTATCCAAAAGTTACGAAACGGCCTTGACTGAACACATTAACTATTATCAAAAGCAATTCAACCGTGTAGAACTTAATCTGGGTACATCTACAAGAGAGAACGAAGAAACTGATGTACGCGTCAGGAATTTCAAGGATGGGAAAGATCAGAGCCTTGTAACGTTGTTATTCCAATTTGGACGCTATCTGCTCATCAGTTCATCACAACCCGGTGGTCAGCCCGCTACTCTGCAAGGTATCTGGAACGATCAGCTTATTCCACCATGGGATAGCAAATACACGATCAATATCAACACTGAAATGAACTACTGGCCTGCAGAAGTAACCAACCTCAGCGAAACACATTATCCTTTATTCGAAATGCTGAAAGAATTATCCGAAACAGGAAAAGAAACAGCCAAAACAATGTACAATGCTAATGGATGGGTAACACATCATAATACCGATATATGGCGTATCACGGCTCCTGTCGACGGACCGTTCTATGGAATGTGGCCTAATGGCGGAGCATGGCTCAGCCAACATATGTGGCAACACTATTTATATACAGGAGATAAAGTATTCTTACAAGAAGTCTATCCTGTATTGAAAGGTTCGGCCGACTTCTTTCTCGATTTTTTAGTAGAACACCCTATATACGGGTGGATGGTATCAGCTCCTTCTACATCGCCCGAACAAGGACCTCCGGGAAAAGAAACCAGTATAACGGCAGGTTCTACGATGGATAATCAAATTGTATTCGATGTATTGAATAACGCGCTGAACGCATCCAAAACATTACAAACAAATGATAATGCATACAACAAACGACTCGAAGATATGATTGCACGCCTAGCCCCTATGCAAATAGGAGAACACAACCAATTACAGGAGTGGCTTGCTGATCTGGACGATCCGAAAAACGATCATCGCCATGTATCACATTTATATGGTTTATATCCGAGCAATCAGATCTCGCCATACTCGCACCCCGAACTCTTTCAGGCAGCTAAGAACTCGTTGCTATACCGCGGTGATATGGCAACAGGGTGGTCGATAGGTTGGAAAATAAACTTTTGGGCACGTTTACTAGATGGTAACCATGCTTACAAAATAATAGCTAACATGCTTTCGCTTGTGGAACCCGGAAATGACAATGGACGCACCTATCCTAATCTGTTCGATGCACATCCACCCTTCCAAATTGATGGGAATTTCGGATTCACAGCAGGAATAGCCGAAATGTTGTTACAAAGTCACGATGGAGCTATTCACTTGTTGCCGTCTTTACCCAAAATATGGAAACAAGGTAGCGTAAAAGGAATAATGGCACGCGGTGGTTTTGAAGTATCTATGGAATGGAATG
This sequence comes from Dysgonomonas sp. ZJ709, assembly GCF_011039195.1. Taxonomy (NCBI): domain Bacteria; kingdom Pseudomonadati; phylum Bacteroidota; class Bacteroidia; order Bacteroidales; family Dysgonomonadaceae; genus Dysgonomonas; species Dysgonomonas sp. ZJ709. Next base: position 40,146 of record NZ_JAAKEM010000004.1, on the reverse strand, counting down.
ATGGAGAAATAGACAAAGTGAGTATATTATCCAAATTAGGTGGCAATATGCGATTACGTTCATATGTACCTTTAACAGGTACAGGACTTATCGATACAAAAGGAGTGAATCCGAATCCCCTATATGCAATAGCGAATATAAAAGAACCTTTAATCTCTAAAGAAATAAAGCCTCAACATCCATATTTGAATAAAGTATATGAATATGATGTGCCGACTCAGGCAGGGCAGAAATATACATTTGTCAGAGATAAACGATAACGAACCTCACCCTTCTTGATAAGCGAGAATCAATATAGGAGAGATAATACACATTTTTAATTAAAATAGAAAAAGCTATCCAATGGATAGCTTTTTCTATTTTAATATTATTCGTCTGTGGCAATACTGTTATTCTATTTCAATCAATTTCATACTGTCTTTAATCTTATCTTCCTTAATCTTAGGAATAGAAATGCCCAGTACACCATTTTCCATTTTAGCGTGTATCTTATCTTTCTCTACATTGTTTGGAAGAACCATTCGTTGTTCAAACTTACTATATGAAAACTCACGCCTTAGGTAACGAGATTCTTTGTTGTCTTCTGTGTGTTCTACTTTCTTCTCCATTGAAATAACCAGATTATTTTCTTCATCAAAGCGAATACAGAAATCATCTTTAGTCATTCCGGGTGCTGCTACCTCTATTTTGTAATCATCTTTCGATTCACTAATATTAATAGCAGGTGCAGTAGCATTTGTTCTTGGCATCCAATCGTTATTGAATAAGTCATTGAACACATCAGGTAACCAATTTGGGTTTCTTCTAATAATATTCATAATCTAATCCTCCATTAATTAAATGATTAAACAGTTAAACTTACACTGTCATTACTTCAAAGAATGTGCCACACCAATCAGCAAAAAAACACTGTCAATTTTTCTTATCAAATATGACATTTTTTCATTGCTGCATTGGTTTTAATCAACACTTAGCTATATAATTATTTAACTAGAATAGTTGCGACTCCAACTAGGATTGCAGCAATACCTAAGATACTTTGAAGTAAAAATAATCTATCATCTGGTAGAGGATTCTTTTTCAGTTTAATATACCTATAAATAAAGAATATAGCTATAAGTATTTCTATTGAACTACCTAAAATAAGGAAATACCAATAGGTGGCATTCTCATAAATTACACTATATCGTATGGTACTCAGAATTACAATTCCTACAGTTCCCCAGATGATAAACAATGGGGCTAACCACGCTTTAGCAATGGCTGCCTTTTTAGTTATTGGCCTTTTGTTGAATATAATAGCTATAAGCCCTAACACGATTAAAATTATTGCATAAATCATATTGATTTTTTTATAAATGGTGAACTCCAAATATATGAATAGTTACTGGAAGAACTACTTTTTCATTTATTAAAAAACAAAAGAAATCGATATAATTTATAAGGATAAAATTCTTTTATTTGGACAAATCCCCTAGCAGTCAATCATAAATATCTAGCTTACAGAACAAAATGCAAGTTTATCGTTAAAATCAGGTTCCTACATATCAAATGAGCCTAGTAGCTTTGTCAATTGATTCGGCAGCATTCGGTTATTTTTATACTAAGTAATTCTCCTTTTTAATTTGCAATAAAAAAAATATGCGATCACTCTATGGTTTCTCTCGTCTCTTGCTTAAAATATTTAGCATAGGGACTATAAAAATAAATAAAAAGGGTAGCAGCAGGAATGTATTCTTATCGTCCCCTCCAAATGTAAATACATTCTCATTCGACATAGCCTCGACCATACATACAAATAACAGATAAATTTCTAAAATCAACATAATTATCAATGAAAAGAAATATGTCATGTTATTATTCAGAAAATAAGAGAAACGTATATTAAATCGATATAGGATGAAAACAATAATGACGACTAAGAGAATAGCAATGAGCGCAAAAAAATAGTTTTCCCAATCATTATGAGGATAATCCGCATTTATAAGCTTACGAAGATTTTCTGATGTTAACTCTTCATCTTTATTAATTTGAGGAAACGATTTTAGTTTAAACCGGGCTAAATAAAACTGGTTTTCAACTTTAGACCACCATGACGCGTTTTCTGCATTTATCTTACTAATAGTCAACACAGAATCTCTTGTCCAATTTACGGACTTGGTATTTACAAGTAATACAGTATCTACCATTTGAGTCAGTCCCAATAAATAAGTATAATTATCTTTACCGTTATCTTTATCAAATGTGGCATATAGTTTAAGGTTGCGAATAGATTTTACATTACAACTATCGATAATGAGGCTTGCCGATTTAATAAATTGAGCCATTGCCCTTTTCTCCTTAAATGAAAAATCGGGAAAATAAAGGTTTACTCCTTTTATGTTAGTTAATCTTGTTTCATTTATGGACAAAAACAATTGCTCAAGACATGAAGAACTATAATATGGTGATTTGAGAAAATTATCGGTATTCACATCCCCTCTGCACATCAGCATAACATCCATTTCCAATGAATCTTGTAAAGGAAATAAAGGCTTAGACAAATTCTCTATATCCATTTTCAAATAATTATCTGTCATCTCAACAGAATAATTACGTGCTATATATCTATGTTTTATGTAGCTTGGGTAATACATCGGGAGAAGATAATTGAGGTAAATTCTTTCGAGCGATAATCTGTCGGTTGAATCCTTTTGTTCCACCGATTCAAGTAAACGTTTAGAATATTCTTCGAACGACATACCGAAGATGTGCGTAATATCATTTAAGTGTGAAATAAATAAAGTATCCTGAACGATAACAGTATCGTGTTGAATAATAACTTCTAATTTATAGAGATCATCTTCATAAGCTACATATGAGGAATCCTGTGCTAATAACTGTATTTGCACAACAAAGAAGAATGTTATCGAAAAAAGTATAATATTCCTACACATTTGATTTCAGTTGAAAGTTTCACTTATTTGTTAATCATTTTACCGTCTTTCGACTCTTCTTTAGCAATAGCCTGTTCCAGAATTTCTTTTGTCAAAAGTGGTGGTGACATGCTATATAATCTTATGGCACAATTTTGTATTACATTCACCATACTTCCTCCCGACAATTTATATTCGGCAGCTACGTGCAACAACTCATCATCACTAAGCCATTCAGCAGGTATCATTTGTTTCCAAAGCTGATAGCGCAATCTTTCGTCAGGCATAGGAAAATACAGTACGGACTGAAACCGTCGGAAGAAGGCCTCATCTATATTTTCTTTCAGATTGGTGGCAAGTATCACCATCCCCGGAAAATCCTCTACCCGCTGCAACAGATAGGCAACTTCCTGATTGGCATGGCGATCGTTCGACGTATTGGTATCGGTACGCTTACCGAAAAGGGCATCGGCCTCATCGAAGAATAGTATCCAGTTTTGATGTTCCGCCCTGTCGAATATATTGGCAAGGTTCTTTTCGGTTTCGCCTATATATTTAGATACGACCTGCGATAAGTCGATACGGTACACCTCCATACCATGTTGTTTACCTAAGAGCGAAGCTGTCAGCGTCTTTCCTGTACCCGGAGGGCCATAAAATAGACAGCGATAACCTTGCTTAATTATCTTATCGAGTTGCCAAAGTGAACGGATTTTCTGTTCGTTTTGTAGCCAAAGTGATATATCGTTCAAATCCTCCTGCAAATTATAAGGCAAGACCAAATCGCCCCGTTCCAATGTTGTTGTTACCCGTTTTGCAGGAAAATCGGAACTGTAATCAGGACAATACTTGTTGTCATGTAATACCTTTGCCAGAAACTCATCGGATACTATCAAACGCCCGCTTAGGAATGGTTCACCTCTGCCTTGTCCTTCAAGATGGAGAATGTTCTTTTTATGAAACCAATGATCTCTTTCGAACAGTTTGATAATATCCTGCCGCCTATCGGTATTATCGTGAGCAAGAAGAAAAGCGGCCGTTTCGCCTGTCGGTAAAAATCCCTGATGCGATGTACCTCTCCATCCGCCGAATTCGGTATATGGACGATCCAGCTTTTTATTTTGTAAGAAAAGCGGGTCAAGCGTTTGAGGGCTGACATGAGGCGTCAAAGCGAGTAATAACACAACTTGCTCATCGAATGACATCTCCTGCCCATCCATAAGGGAAGATAACCAATCGTTTTCGGGCAATGGTATATCTTGGATATGGGCGTAGTCACTCTCCTGCCCTAGGAAGTTGGATAGGGCGGTGTGGAGGAGGTGTGAGAAAAAGAATTGGTGTACATTCATGAATAAAGTTGATTTTATTTACTTTTTATTGTAGAACTTATATCAGAATCTATACTAGACCATATGAATTTTTGGAAAGAAGAAGATGTCATTCCAAAAGTTTCTGGACTTAACAACAAAACTAAAGGCATATTAAAATCTGCACCTTTAAGATTATTATGCTTATAATCAAGAACTTCTTTATTTTTATTTTTTATATTACTCCAATGCTGTAAATCTTTTTTAGGGGCAAATTCTTTTGGATTTAATTTTGCACTATAAATAATCAAATCTGTTCCTTGAAGTACAACAAAATCCAATTCAGAATTTCCCTCCTTTAGACTTTCAAAAATTGTATAACCAGTATGCTTTTTATGTATATAATCACTTGCAGCTAATTCAAAAATGATACCTAAATTTTGCATAAATAAAAGCTTTCTTGCATTTAAATCCATTCCTTCCCATTTTATTTTAGCATTTTTTTTTATTGGAGCTATAGTTGCCCTTTCTTTTGCTTCTGTTATTTTACTTTCAATTGTATCTCCTACAATATTAATCTCATTTGGGACAATAAATGTTTCATCACGGAGATAATAGCTTCCTTCTATTCCAAGTACTAGGTACCATTCATAAATTTGCGCACCGGCTTCATCTGCACTTCTTTTTATTTCATCTTCTTGATTTGGTCCTCTTCGTGACCAAATAGATTCCTCGGGTTCGATTGTTATCTTATCTCCCTCTTCAACTTCAATCTCCTCCTCTCCTTCAAATATAGAACCTTCTTTTATTTTTACAAGATGTGTAATTCCTACTATTTCTACATCCATCGGCGTTAACTGAGTTGTTTGATTTATATTTCCTTTAATCAGCCCTGATTCGCTTTTTTGTTTCATAAATTCTGCCCGCCGCCCCATGGCATCCGCCTCATTCTCCAATACCTCGTTATCATTTACATTCACCCCTTGCAACTGGGTTGTAGGCTGTACACGCCCTTGCTTTTGCTGCACTACATGCCATGCCTCATGAGGCAAGTGCTGCTCCTGTCCCGGTGCTACGTGAATGTCCGTACCCTGTGCATAGGCGAGAGCTTGCAATTGCGCAGGCTTTGAAGAATTGTAATGTACCCGCACATCATCCATACTGTAGCCCGAAAGGGATTCGATACCTGACTTTAAGTTGTCGGACATACCTGTCACGTTTTCAGTCGGGGGTTGTTGAGTAGCCTCCTCTCGCCGAGCAGTAGAGGAGGCATCAAACTTTCCCTGTAACAACTCGTCTTCGTCTATTCCTTCACGTTGAGCAGTATCGAATTTACCTTGCAGCAGTTCGTCTTCGTCAAACTCTTCTCGTTGTACGGCATCACCGAACTTTCCCTGCAAGAGTTCATCCTCATCTATCTCCTGTCGTTGCGCTATCTTATCTTTATAGGCTTGCAAGACATAATGCGCCGAAGCCTGCTTCGAAGCTTTTGGCTGTGCGGTATCGGATTTTGTTTCAGGTTGTTTGGAATATGTTTTCATATCAATCGGGTTTTAATATTATTGTTTTTCCCATTCATTACTTATCTCCATTTTACTATAACAGGTTTCTTCATCCAAGGCATTTTGACCATTCTGAAATTCCACGGTATGCTATCCATAAGCATATCGTATGCTTTTTCCTCTACGGTAAGATAGAACGTATCTTCTTTTTCTTCAAGTCTTCCATTCCTTCTTAAAAAAGTTTCACGTAATACCATGATAGATGAATGTTGCAGTTTTCGCCAATTTTGTAATATTCCGTTCAGCATCGATGTCACAGTTTCTTTTTCCTGAGCACTCAGTTCTACCTTCTGCGGCACTGGGTCAGTGATTTCCATTCCCACAAATAGCTTATTCATTGCGAGTTCTAGTTCGCTGGCTTCTTCTCTTTCCCAAACAGCATAGTGCAAAAGGAATATGGCCTTTATACGGGTATTTTTATCTCTAAAATTACCATGCTCCGTAAGTGACAGCATTGAAAAAAGACGGGGCAAGTAAGGATACAGTATAACTATACCCGCATTATTAACGTCGATTAAATCATTCTTTTCCATAATGTCGTTTTTATAATTAATGAGTTCGGATTGCCCGGCTAGTAAATCATCTGATCCCGCAAGACTTTCCATTTTCTGTATAAACAAGACTTGTTGGCTGCTAGTCAATTTGCTGATTATAAAATTGATAACATAAGAAACAATATCTTTTAAACTCAATGAAACCCTATTTTTAGATATATCGGTTAGATACCTGATTATCTCTCTCCTATCAACAGAAATATTTAATTCCGATTCCAGATAATGCTGCAAGATTTGAATACTATGCAAAGCTCTGCGAATGAATAAGACAAAATCATATTGCTTAGCCAATTCATTCAACTGTTCTTTATATGAAATGTTGCTACCAAAATATAATTCTAGTATCTTTCTGCTTTCCAGAAATTCAGCATTCCTCTTCTCTTTCTCTTTTTTCTCCTTTTTTCTATCGTCTGAACTATTTAACTTATAATCAATCGCCAACTCTTTAAAAACCCTGACTAAATCGAAAGGGAAAGAAATATTTTCCAACACTTTCTCCTTATAAAAATAATCTAGCAGGTCTCGTATAGTGACATTATAATGTGCCGCAATCTTATTCAATATCCTGTCAACAAAATACTTTTTGTTAAAAACCTGATTACAGGAGGCAATCAGCACATCATAAATAAATTTCCATTTTATTTTACTGAACCCGCTGCCTGTTCTACCCTCCAACACATTATTATTCCGTTGTCTGTCCAATATAATTGTATATGGTATAATAAAATGGCTTTCGGAAGGAATGATCAGAGAGACTAGATAATGGTGCTCTTCTTCTGACAATATTTCTACAACTTTCCGACGGTTACTCGAATCCGATAATTGAGACATCAGATTTGCCACATCCATAACACTGGCTAATACCCTGTTTCTTATAATATCATTTATCGACCGAACAACCGAATCCATAGAAGAAGATACTTCATTATTATTTTCTCCAATGAGATGTTCAGCCAATAGGTTTTGAAAAATCGTGTTGAGGTTAGTACTGAAAACCAATTCGCTAAGATGTGAACATATATATTTCAATATATCTGATACTTCAATATTGTAATGAGCAGCAACACGGGTTAATACCCCCCGTACAAAATACTTTTGGTTAAACGAAACTCCCCTGTTCTCAAATAATACAGGGAAGATTATCTGCCATTTCAACAAACGAAATTCACTTCCGGCTCTCCCTTGCAGTGCCCCATGTTCATGTTGTCTGTCTAAGGATTGCGCATACTCTATAACAAATCGGCTGTTATCAGGTACGACTACCGGAACTAAACCGAGAATCTGATCTTCTTTCATCTGTTGCAAAAACCGACGGCAGATCTCCGGATTGGCTAATGTCGTCAACAACATATTTAGGGTATCTTCTGTCAAGATATTCTTATTATTGCTTAACTCCAGTGATAACAACCGATATAGTTTGCCGGCATCCATCAGCGACTTTTCCAAATTCTTTTCTGAAAGTTCTTTTCTCAACTGATCTAAAATCAGAAACAATCCCGAAGGCATAGATTGCTTTGTCGCCCACATATCCAATTCAGATACGACGACTGTAAGAAGATAATCATACGACAGGATAAAGCGAGCAGCTAATTGCTCTATTGTGGCAACTATAAAACTTTTCTTATTGAAATAGGAGCTGCGGTTTGTAAGTAGATAAGCATAAACAACTAACCATGTCGCATTTCTGTGGTCGGATTCACGCAAGACAGAATTATCCAATGTCCGATATTTGATTTTGAGCAGATTTATATAGGAACATATAAATACACTATCACCTGGAGCCAACAACCTCACTCCGTGTTCCAGCCCGGGATCATTCAATTGGTAAACCAAACGCTCCTGCAAGCTCGTATAATGTCCGTATGTCTGCAAAAAGGCTTTCAGTCGCTTACTCTCATTTTGCAATACGGTCAGAAACAGATGATTTATATCTCTGTATTCATTTTCCACATTCCACGGTAATGAACCATGAAGCAGAAACTTACACAATATTTCGAACAGATAATCCTTTTCCGCCAGAGATGAAATTTTCGTATGGTGTGGATCATGTAGCATTTGAATCAAAGTTTCCTCTAACCTTTCTTCCAATATGCGGGGAAAGTATTCTTCAAATTTATCCTCCGCTATACATCCTAAGTCTATATCAAGTTTATTTATATGAATTACGGTAGCATCCATATCATATTTCATTAACAACCTATCGGCAATTTTCTCAAAATTGATAGCAAAAAAACTATCCCATCTGGCATATAGCGAACGGGCGAATTCTTCATTCTCCATTCTGAAATCAAATGCTATTGTACCAATGGTATTCATATTTTACTTTTTATCGATAATACTCTTTATAATTCCTGAAAACCGCACTATATCCGATTGGTTTCTATCGGCAATAGCTTTTCGCCATTTATAATACACTTCTTCAAACTTGTACATCTTACCGACTGCAAACCACCCGAACTCAACCTGAATATGTGCCGGAAGACGATTTCTCAACAGTTCTTCGTACTTCGCCTTACTGTAAATGGCTTTCGCCCAACGAGGAATCACAATAGTCAACTTGTTATAATCAGGAGTTCCCTTTATGTCATCATTTAACAGAATATGTTCAATCAGGTAGAAAGTTTGGCTTTTTACATTCAAATGTCTTATAAACTGACAAAAAAGATTTGCTGTTTTTATAAGTGCCTCTTTTTCATAAAAAGGGCTGATAACAAACCAATCATTCCTTCTAGGAACCTTAAAAACCAACAGATAACCTTTTTCTCGCTGATGTACCAATCTGTAATTCTCTATATTGGAGCCATATACCAGAAATGATTCATAAAGAAGATTATGCCACAAGATACTTATCCGCATAGACAGTTCTTTATAGTCCTCTTCTTTGTATAGTATATCTTGTTCCTGAACCTTTTCTATTTCGTCTACAGAAGTTTCTTCAACAATATCTACACTTAGTTTGTATTTATACTTTGTAAAGAATATGCTGTCTTCAAGCAACCTTAGGCGATAATGTGCAAAGAAGTTGGATAAGGGGATTTCCTCCTTTGCATCATATCCTAACATTGCCGCAATGGTCTGTCTTATACCAGCAATCTTATCAGACCCATCAAATATATTGAATGACCGGAAGCGGTTCTTGTTCAGTTCGGGAAAAGCAGATATAATATCGGCACGTTTCTCATTTTGACATGGCAAATCCATGTCGTTGTAAATCTTTCTGGTATCTTCTCCGTAGATCGAATCAAGAGCATCCAGAAAACGTGATTTCTGAATATGCCAGAATACATCGGAATGTATATTACTCGCTTCCATACGTTTCTTATCCACAAGCTCTTCTACATTCCTTATATTGATTGACAAAGTCTCTTTATCGGGAATTTTCTTTGACAAATCGAGTAATACACCGATATTCTTCGCCTGATTTTCTGTATCGGCTAACAGATAATCGAATATCAACAGGTAAGCTTTCAGCTGTGACACCTTTGCCTTATACTCCTCTGTTACTCCACTGGGAAAACCCCTCTCACTGATACCATAACATTCAGGAAAATGATTCTGAATAGAATAATAGTTTTGGGGCATTTTCGGATGATGAGAGTCTGGTCGTCTTAGTCCTAACGTTTGAGGATGATTCTCAAATTTATCAGCTTCGGGGCTTCCAATATGGCTAACAATTGATATTTCACCCAAATTTTCACATAAATTTCTGTTGCTATGGTATAATCTCTCTATACTATTGCTGACTTGCTCCTTATCGGCATCTACTGTCAATTGTACCTCTATATGGTAAAGCATATCATCATTCAGAGAAATTCTACATGCTTCTACTTCTGTTATACTATCGGTTATGAGCCTTTCATAATCTGAAATTGTTACAATACTATGGCTAAAAATATATCCGGAGGAAAAAAATCCTTTTCTATGATATGCCAATTCTTTCCTCTCTTCTATACTCAGATAAGTTTCGAAAGGGAACTGAAATATATAATGCAACTCATACAATCCATAATTGAATATGTCGGCAATAGTAACACCGGGATCATGGACATTGAAATCAGTCCAGACATTACCACTCAGGTGCTGAAGCAAATCCAATGTTCGACTTTGCAACACCTTGTAATAATTAGTATTCTTATCGCGTCTTTCTATAAACATCACTTATATGTTTTCCATTAAAGGATTATCCCAAAGATTACTTATCTGATAATGAATCTGAATGTCGTCCCCATAATAGAATATACTTTTCACCTGTAATTTACTTTTCAGTTCGTTCCTCACCCATCTCAGATTAAGTTTATTACCGAATATGCCATAATGAGATCTGATCTTTTTAATTTTCGGCTTACTTCCAAAACAATGGGTCGCCATTGCCACAAGTATGGCATGCTTACCGGTATGCCTCCTCCCACTGGCAGCAACGACTTCCAAAGCACATACGCCTTCCAGATATTCCGTGATGTCGTGCCACTTGCCATCAGCAGGAACATGTCCCTGAGCAAAAGTACCCTTCCGTCCGGGAATATTAATCATTCCATTCAGGTGTATATCTTCCTTATGACCGATCTCTACACTCCCGTTTGTATTGAGTATGATAAGAGGTACAGATGAATCTTCTCCATAACGACATATTTTCAACTCACCCGATATCCCAACAGAAAATTCCCACTCAGGCTTAGGATCGCCTGACTCGCGGAATACAGACATTATAACCCTCTTCTCCCCGACTAAAGGAGCCAGCTCGATCCCTGACTCCGGACTTTTGGAAAATCCGTCATCAAGAATATTTAGGGTAGAGTCTATCAGATTTTCAAAATCCTTTTCTGTAGGTTTTTGTCCGTTACTGAAACTCTTCTTGAGAGTCTGTCTGTTTCTTCTGGCCATATATTGTTTTATACTCCGATTATAAATGTTTTGTCTATGGACATATCGTTTATGCCAAACTCAGGCAACATGCCCGATCCTATTATATGATTCTCCGCAGGAATGAATATTACATGAGGGAACTGAGGTACAACCATATCATTACCTTTACCATATTCATATAAACTATAAGAATCATTTTCGTTTACTATCCTTAAAATTGACAATCTGTTTATATCTTTCACAAAGCCTTGTGCTTTGATATCATCATACATTTTCTTCATATTGATAGAATATCCGAACACTGGTAATTCCTTATTCACCTGCCACGGTGCTATCATAAGGTTTAAAATCTCATTCAGCCGTGTCTGACAAATAGCCAACGAGTAATCTTCATAAAATGAGATGTCACATCTTACCATCAGTTCCTCATAGACAGGGTTTACAACATCAATATCTTTTACATATGAGGAAACATGATTTAATATATATTCTTCTATTTCGAGCATAAAATATGATGAAGTTAACGGCTTGTATATTCTGTTGTCGGATTTTTCGAGTTTTGGGATGACAACTAATGTAACCACCCCTTTACGGTTATGTTTGCAGTCAAAGTTGGGTAGACATTTGACTTTCACTATATCAGGAAAGGCCTGTAATACAATTCGCTCATAATCTCTTGCGGTAACGGCCTTTCCCCGATGGGTAACGTATTCCGATATACGGATCTGCATATCCGTTTCATTCTCTTTATCTCTGCCACTATAAAAGGGAGAGATTTGCTGAAAGGATTTTATTCCCGGTAGTTTTGCCTCGGGAACCAATTCATATCCCTCATTCTCGTAGTCATTTACTTCTGATTTATCCTCAAGACTGGTATCTAACTCCAGTTTGACTACATTAATATGAATCGTTCTAAGCTCTGGTATATTTTCTTCGTATTTTCTTACACCCGCTCTTAGCCACAAAAGGTCATTACTATCAAGCAAAAAGTCATCCACATCAACCGGCATCCGTATCTTTATATGTCCGGTAGTAAACATATTTTGTGTCTGGTCTGATAATATCGTATTGGGAGAAACTTCGTACCAATTATATCCGTTACCCCAATACCATACAATCTGAGGAATATTTTCCCTTGTGCATTCTTTACTGACAGGCAAGAAGTCAAAAAAGACGGTGAGCACCTCTCCTCCCTTTACATTCCGGAAAGATAGTAATACACTCGCATCGGTATCCAGATTATAAACAAAAGGGACAGAACGATACTTGCCATCCGATAATGCAGATATATATCCTAGAGGATAGAGCTGAAAAACATCAGTATTATTGGTAGCATTATGCTTCTTGAGATCGATAACATCCCGAGAACGATAATCCAGTTTTATTTTTTCTATCAATGGATTTAGTGGCGGATTTATCGTTTTTTCCTTTTTTTTACGAAGAGCGTTTTTTATCATCTGCTCAGTAAATAAGTGCCTGTAACGCTTTTCGCCAAAACCAATTGAAGGCTCATCCATTACGAAACGAATAAAACCCGACCGTGATTTTATATCATAATCATATGTTTCTTCTTCATAAACAGACATGGGCATTCGTTGAACGTCAATCCCGGACAACACATTCTCCAGCGATAACTTAACATCGGGTAAAGGATCACCAACCACATCCCTTTTTACACTCGAAAAAAGATAAAATGGTCTTGTTGCCGGAATTTCATACCACTTATAATCGGCAAGATAATCGGCCTTCAATCTGAAAGAACGATTGTCAATCTCATCATCATAAGCTCTGTAATAACCATACAACCCCCTCTCATCTTCGGGCAGTTGAAGCCAGTTTATATGTAAATCTACAGCCTGTACATCTTTCAGACTCATTTCATAATTCCCTATAACAAACCATGCCCCCCGCTCGGTATTCACCCCAAACGGTATAAAAGGCTTGGAGTTATCCACACGTCCTAGTTCATTATAAACCAAAACATTGCTCGCACCCTCTACCGAAGTTTCTATTATAATTTTGTCTAATAAAAAATTCTCGAGCCATGAATAAGGGTAAAGCCATGCGTCGAAATTCGGATATATCCTTAGCGCGGGATATTTTGATTGAAAGTGATGAATGTCCTGTTCACACCCTTTTGTTGCAGGAAAATCTTCCGACAGAATAAATTTAAATACTATATTTTTGCCATCTTTCTTCACTGTATAATTTGCTATCTCTAACCAACGATCAGCGGTGCTGATAGTTACATAAAACACATTATTGAATAACTCAAATAATATTTTTTCTTCTGTCCAGTCTCCTAGATTAGGTTGTAGATTCTTTAGTATCTTTCCCTGTTGTTCTAACCATTTCTCATCCTCAGGACTGAATGTTATGGTCACATACCTTTTACCTTCTCTTAGCAATAATGAAGGGCTTGATATTATTAAGCCTAACGCTTTAGCATACACGGGATTTTTATCATCTCCGAACATCATTTCACGCGACGACTTATCATTCAACAAGTCTTTAATCTTTAGTGAGGTTATGAAGCCGAGATGTGCCGCAGGCAAAATATTCTTATTCCTCTCGAAGAATAATGAATAGGCATTAACAAGTTCGATATCGTGTACTTCCAAATCTTCTGTTAGCCGATAAGTAAACAAGTTCTTATCATTGCTTTTGAAACTAAACCCCGTACCTTTTTTCAGAATCACGGATGTAGAACTGTCCTTAAGAAAGGAGAGCCATACATTATCCGGCGTTGTAGATAAAGGCAAAACGCCTAAAAAATCATTCAGATACCATCGGGCAAGATTGCTCCACCTTTCATTGAATAGCTCAGTCGTTCCATGAAGCTGTTCGAGAAAAGTATAAAGCAAAGCTTGTGACGGTTCCATGCTACCATCGAAGTATGGCTTGCTATCCGATTCTGCCAGCATCTTTATTTCATTCAGCAATTCATCAAAATAGCCGGCATGTACATTTTGAGGATCGTAGTATCTGATAAAACGGGCTACTTCTAAGGTTTGGTTCAACAAAGAATCTTTGCTGTTGTCAATAACAGCAAAAGGGTTGACCGAAGTTATCCTTCTCATCCTCTCGTCTCTACTCAAACCGTCTCTGCTGCTCATATTATTCTATAAGTTGGTTCCTTCCTTTATATAGAAGGGGTAGACCATATTGCTTCGGCTGTTTGTCTGACTGACCAGATAATCGATGCTTATCCACAATATACCTTCACGTTCGTCTTTTATGCTCACATCTACTGACTCTAGTATTATTCTCGGTTCGCCCTCTAGTATAGCCATTTCTATCGTATTAATAATACGGGTCTTCTCCGAAAGGTTCATTCTCGAAAATGTCCATTGCCTGATATTGCATCCATATTCGGGTCGGAAAATACGTTCGCCGGGTATAGTTGACAGCAATATCTTGAGGCTCTCCCTGATGTCACTGTCACCATATGACATCGACACACCTTCCCTTTTATTGAAAGAAACAGGAAAAGACCAGCCTATACCTAAATATGGTTTATCTTCCATTGTTATCCACCTATCATTACAGTAGGACAACCTAAAACTATACTGCCACCATGGGCAGTAGTATCCCCCATACGCGCAGCGGGTTTTCCGCATATCATCACTGTTGACGATCCTTTTACTATAGAATCGGGCGGTCCCACGCAAACACAATTATCCCCAACTACTGCGGCAGGCAGTTTTCCTATCAATACTGTCGGCGCACCCGGACCGATAACAGGTCCTCCTACGTGAGGAATAGGAGATGGAAAAGCCGGAGTTTGCATCGGACATGTGTGCATATCTGTTATTCTTGCTGCTAGAGGCATATCTTTTTTGTTTTTATAGTTAATTAATCATCACCATAGCTCCTTTTACCACAGTCTGCCCTGAGGCTGACAACTCTGCCTTGGCGTTTCCTTTAGCTGTAAATTCTGTCTGCGCCTTAACTTCTATTTTGAGACCTTCCATTGTGGCATTTGATTTTGCTTTCAGGCTCAAATTGCCCCCGGCTTCAATATTTATATTCGTTTTGGCCTTCAATTGTATCTCTTTTGCCGAATCAATTAAAATACCATCGGATGTCATTTCTATCTTGTTCTTGTTCTGATCGGTCAGTTTTATCGTTTTCGCATCATCATTGATTTCAATAATATTTTGTCCGGGTGTCTCTATCGTAATTATTTTCTTTTCTTCTTCGAATGTGATTTTCAATTTAGACTTGGTAACGATTGCCTTTATTTTATTATCTGCTTCTATCTTATATGGAGGAGGCTGTTTGCTACTGTAAAGGCTTCCCAATACGACAGGATAACGTGGGTCATTGTTAAGAAATCCCAGAATTACCTCATCCCCTATTTCAGGAATAAAGAATGTTCCATACTGATTACTTGCCCAAACGTTCGATAAACGTGCCCAGATAGTGTTTTTTTCTCCATTCAATAATGGAAATTCTATCTGTATTTTATTTTCCGTGGTCGGATCTTCATCCAGCTTTGTTACCTTTCCTATATGCAGCCCATTAATTCCCGGCATCAAGCCTGAAACAAGGGGCGATACCACATTACTTTCTTCAGTGATATTCACGGGAGAAATGCCGATACCTGCACTTGTAAACCAATTGCCATCTTTTATTTCATGTTCGACAGAACCAACATAGACACTACCATTAAAACGGTTGCCTAATCCGTCAATATCTATTATACATCCCGGGACAGCTTTCGCACTTCCCTGAAATTTAAAGTCTCCTTGTATACGAGCCAGCCCTGTTCTGAGCAAAAGGGCATCAGCCCACGATTGCAGTTCACTTTCATCCGTACAACCTCCTGTCTGCAAATTCCAATCCTCTATGCCTACCGCTTGTGCAAGTTTTTTGGGTGTACTATCTCCCTGCTGATTCAAAGAAGGACTTGTACCACTCACCTTTATTATTTTCTGTGTTGTACTATCCCATGCCATAGCAGCTAACCCAGTCATTTGAGATACAGTCTGCAAACGACCATTAAACTCAATCAGGTCTGTACCGTATGTAATTTTCAAGACAGCAGAACCACTTACATTGGGCTTTTTCACTGAAATATCTTTACCCTCTGTTATAACGACAAGGCCATTGGCATCTGCTCGGGACAAAATAAAATCCCAATCGGTACAATAATACTGTACAAGCTCGTTATGCTTTGTATTTGTGGAATCTACGCTCACAGACAAAGTGGAATATTCTGCCAAAACATTAGAAATGACCTGATTGTCTTTCAATTTCTCGAACAATCTGTTCTTTCTGCCAAGTGTAGCCGGAAAAGCGAAATCACGGCATTCTATCTCCAACACAGCGCTTTCACTTCTCGCTACCACTACATTATGTGAGGTCACTATTCCTTCAAATATAATATTCTCTGTTCCCTGATATCCCGTTTCGATGCGGATAACACTTCCCGGAGCAAATGTATCATCCTCGCTTTCTTCCATAGTCTGGGCTGCCACATTTCCGGCTTCAAAAACTAGTGTAGCTTTGCCTATCCTATTAACTTCTTTCCGTACCCAGATAGATATGAGTCCGAAATTATCACTGATCTTATTACCTTCACTGTATATGGTAAATGAAACCGGTCCTTGACTATCCTTTATCGGTGATTCTGCCATTCCTGTTAAGTGGTGGGAATATCAATGATATCCCGGGTTCTATATTTCTGAAACTACTTAATCCGTTACATCTTGCTACATCGCTGCAAAAAGAAGGGTCGTTGTATATTTTATTGCACCAGCCGGCAATACTTTCTCCGGCTTTGAGCGTTATCACCCTTGTCAGATCCGGAGATTTCTTATTCTCTTTCTTATTCGAGATCGACTTGTTCAGGTGGCTCGAGAAGGAAAGTGAAGCTGTTACTCTTAAAGGCATTCCTTCGGGAGAGAAAAGTGTATAATCATAACTCAATGAGGTAGCACGCCCTTCAAAACAGAAAGCACCCCAGATTATTATTACATATCTGGGCTCATGGCTTTCCGAATCGATGGTATATAAGGTCTTCTCCAGTTGATTAACCATAAAAGGTATCGTTTTCTCAGAGTTCGATGTTGTTTGCCCTGTCTTCTGTTTAGGATCGAACAATGCACCGGTATCATCAAGCACAATTTTAAATGATAGTTTATCTTCCTGATGTCCTTTATACTTAATTTCACTACTACCCGAACCCATGACTTCATCCTTTTCGTAAGCAATCTCTTTTGACCAAGAAATAGAGGCGGGGTTGATCTGAGCGGTAAATTCTTTATAATTTCCCTTATAATCAGACTTTTCATAGCCTGTTAGAACCATTTTTTCGAGTTCAGCCATCAGCGTTCATTATTACGTTTTACTTCCCGTTTAACAATGTCTTTTACTTCCCTCAATATTTCCCGTTTCAACTGGTAGATATCCTTCGTATCCACACCTTTATTTATGTTCGGACTACGTTCTATGGTAGTTTTCACATTTATTTCTTTTATTACAATCGCCATAGTATCTATTTATCTAGTCGTTTAAGAGTCGAGTATGCAAATTCAAGCGATTCGATCAAGACAGAATTCTTTTCCGCATCCAGAGCGTCCACTTCCCATTTTATCGGATATGCATTTGCACATTCCCATTTGTAAATAGGGATAGCTTTATCTTTTATCCCAATTACTTTCCCATCTTTCTTGACCTCTTCTCTTTCAACCGACAACAAACTAACATGAATAGTTCTGGTCAAAGGAATAGTCCTACCTGTAATATCAAAAAAAGAGCCTTCGTTCAGAATTTTGCCTATCCATTCTACTGTCGTGTTATTTGAAATCGGCATAAGGGCTCTTTTCAAAATAAGATTTCCATGCTTGATTTGTTTCGGAAGGCGGTGCTCATATTCATTCACGCCGCCTTCCTGTATAGTTTCCAGTTCCATTTCTGTCGACAATCCTGATACTTCCTTAAATGCTATTTCATCTTCGCCGATAGTAATCTGAAAATAAAAAGATGTCGGAATGGCCCAGTTTACATCAATTGCATCAGCCATTTGCTATTTCTAAGCCTTCATGGGCGATTTCCAAAGTTTCTACTGCTACTTCGTTACCGTCAGATTTCATATCGGTTCCCGTGATCTTGGTTGGCCAGGCATTTTTCAGTGTCCAGACCATTGTGGGATTACCGCCTTCATCCAATAGTTTTATTGTTACAGGCTGACGTTCTATCGTGTTCATCTTAATTTTGTTGAACCAAGCCCAGAACTTATTATCGCCTTTGAATATTCCTTTCTTCAATGTCACATTTCCATATTTTTTAATGCCGGGCATTTTTATTGTAGAAAATTCGGGACTGTTTCCATGACGGTATTCGATTATCTGTGCTTCTATATCTAACCCTGAAACTTCCTGAAACGAGGCTTCCGGTAGATCGGCCACTTCCACTGCAAAGTAAAACTTGGGTAAAGGCCATACATTATCTTGTGCTTCTCCTGCCATAATATTCTGATTTTAATTGTTTTTATTGATTAACTTTTTTGCATTTGTTGTTGGAATGTGATTTCTATGAATTCCGCAGGACGTGTAATAGCCACGAGGACGGTAATCCGCATAATGCCTTCCAATATGTCTTCCGGAGTCATTGTATCACCGAGACCGATATGTACACTATAAGCATCATCGGGCACCGCCCCGGCCAATCCTCCACGCTTCCATATTCCATTGAGGAAGTTTGATATCATGCTTTTCACATTGATCCATGTATTTGCTTCATTGGGGTCGAATACATACGCACGCGCGGCATTCTTAACAGATTCCTGCAACATTATCATTGTACGGCGTACATTGATATATCTCCAGTCGAGAGAATTTCCGTCCAGCGTCCTTGCGCCCCATACTTTAATTCCCTCTCCGATGAAGGTGCGGATAGCATTTACAGACTTACCGCTCAAAGGAACATTAAGGTCTTCCTGTTCTTCGTGTGAAATATTCACAGTAGGGCTTATTGCTGTGGCTATTCCGACATTGGCAGGTGCTTTCCAAACACCCTTAGTATTGTCTACCATCGTATAAGTTCCGGCCATGGCTGCTGATACAGGGAGAAGATTCAACGAGATTCGCATTTCCTTCATAATATCTCTGTATAAGAAACTTAGTTGCGACAATATCTTATGTAAGGTACTGCGTTCCACATCGGTAAGGCCGTCTTTCAGTCCATCGATATACTCTTTTATCTGCTTCTTCTTTTCTTCATCGAAAGCCGAATTATCAAGTTCTTCAGTCAGTAAAGTTTGCAGATTTGCTATATCGAGGTTTTCATAGTTAAGTTCATTTTCCTGCACTATGGAAGTGTTCAGCCACGGGTAATAGGCGGCACCGAAATCAAGAAACTCACTTCCTATATTTTCCCTGAATTTTGCAACTACATCTCCATCGGGATCTTTCCTGTCCTTATATCCATTATGTACATCTAATACTGCAAAGCGGTTTCTCATTTCGTATCCGCAATGCCTTAATATTGCAGTCTGGAGTGCGTAGCAATCGTCTGCTTGCAAAACTATGGCTTCAGGTATGACCACCATGGTGGGTTCCTGCTCCTTGATCAACGGATTTATACCTTGTTCAAGTTTGTCTTTCTCTATGTCGGTAGAATAATCACCAACCGACACGATATAACAAGGGCCTCCTCCATTTGCGTAGAACAGCAACATACTGTAATAGAGTATATAGCTATCTGTTCTTTTCAGCAAGTAACTCTTGCTATTAAAATTAATGACAGAAGAACCTACCCCTTCGGCCAGCTCAAATTTAGGTTTAGGAGCCTCTCCGAAATAAGATCTGAACTCGGCCATGGATGTTACTCTCCAAGGCTTATTCAACAAAGATTTATTGCCATTGGCTGCTTTTTCGGTATAGCCGATAAAAGCAGGTACGGCGGTTGCCACTTCCACGACAGAATTGGGGAATGCGTTTTTTTCAACGATATATACCCCCGGTGTTTTCATTGCACTCATAAATTGAAGTTTATTGGTTTATATATAAAAATATGTCGTCACGGTGTCTCCAGGCTGCGTTATGGAGGGTTCATCAGGGCGAGGTTGGGGTATATTTCCGCTTAAGAGGCGTTCCCTATTGTTCCTGATTTCATAGAGCCGGATAACATAATCCTGTGTCTCCTTTGCCTTATTTTTCTCAACAGTAGATACTCTGAAAGCCTTTCCCACACGAGGGAACTGAGTTTCCTCTATATCTCCAAATTTAATCCTATCACGTTTTTCTTCTATTCTGAGGTTTGCATTATTAGCGGTATATCGGGGAATGATTATAAACTCCCAATATTTCAATTTGGATTCCAGTTTTATATCTATTTCTTCGTTTATACTGCCAGATGGTATCAGTACATTCATCCATTTCCCCACCGCCGAATTTTTCTCCAATATATAATTTTCAGTTCCTGCTTGCTGTGGCAATTCGGTTACATAGTAAAATATATTGTCCTGAGGGATCATTTCAAAGCACAATGTATCAGTAGTATCCATAATAAAATCCTCAGATTGTGCCAACAATATCCATTTGTTTTGCTCCGTCATCTTATAGATTATTCTGTTTCGTCTGAAAAAAAGTATGGTTTCCCGAGATGGTGCCAACACTATCGGACAATTCTCGTTATCATAATATTCATGGGTTATATGAATAGTGAACCATATGTAATATCTTTCAATGCTATTCATGTATTAACTTCTTTTTGACTTATAACGCGTTGTAAGTGTTTTATTTCTTCCGAGTCGATATCCAATACTCTCACTTTACACAATACGGAAGGAAAATAGTTGCTGCCATTGATACTCCATAAATTAGATAATTCGTTAAAAGACAAATTAACAGGTTCTATATTAAAAGTAACATTTGTTTGAGGGATAGCGAATTTGCTATTAGTCTGCAAAAAAATAAATAAACCGGATAGTAATTGCAACGATTCTTTATATTGTTTTTCAGAAAATACCGCAGCAAACATTATATAAAGATTCAACATCCACGACGGGGCTCCCTTCTGAGTATATGAACCGGAAACCGAAGTTTTGTTAAATTGAATTCCTGCAGCAGTCTCTCTCTCGACATTGACTAGTGACAGATGAATTCTATTATCCGGTGATGATTGGGATAAATTGACTAATGGTTGTAAACAAACAATATCTTCATCTATGCCGAAAGTTCTCTTTAGGTAATCTGACGAGAAAGAAGATAAAGCTGATAATGTTCTAGCTATCATAAGCCGGTATTGTTTTTCATTTTATATCCTGATACAATAGAAGGGCAATAGAAGAAAGTATAAGCTTCCCCTATTAAAAATCAAATATAGAGAGGTATAGCGAAATTTTATTTCGCCATCGGATAAAATCTAGCAATTAAACATTTTTATTTTAGCAACAATATTTTTAAGCGATTCATAGTCATCGTCCAAAATAAAATTTTGCATCAATATCAATAGATTTTGCATCAGATAAATTTCTTTATTAGAAAAGCTGTGCGGAGAAAGTCGAAAATCGGCTTCCTTGTAATAGTAAGCCTTCCTCCGACTGCAATATTCTATTGGTGCAAAATATCCAAGAAAAGGATCATTTTTCATCGCATCTATATCCTTCTGGATCGTACGTTGTGTGACACCACACTTCAATTTTCGCCGACAAATCTCTACTATATATATAGTCTTTACATACTCATGTTTATTAAGCAGGCTGTCAATCATACAATAACGAGCTAAAGCGAATTTATTCTGAGGCATATCTTTATTATTTTTGAAATTAATTTAATCTTCCAGGTTCTAATAAAAGAATATGTTCTGTAAAGAATAGCGCTACGTAAATGATGAGATTTTTACAAAATATATCTGTATCAATATAGCTAATAAAATTATATCAAAAAGCAATAGTATTTGTAATCATTAATAGATTATTACAAAAAATTTAAAAAGCATAACAATATACAGCCCCAATATTTAATATTATAATCTTTAATTTCCTCTGAGAATAATCTAACAACTGCCTGTTTTTAAATATCACACCACGGATCTTGGAAACTTGCCGAGGAAATTAGTTGGTGTTGAAGTTGGAGGAGTCGAAGAACAATATCTAGCAACCATGAGCATTCCGACCCTTGCCTATGATAATATTATGGATGCGTCCGAAGGCTTGGTCAACGACAAAGTGCATGCTGTTGTAGGCGACGCCCCTGTATTAGAATACTGGGTGCATACAAATGGCGGGAAAAACATAAAAGTAGTAGGGAATCTTTTTCATCCCGACAAATATGCTTTTGCTGCAAACAAAAAACATAGCGACTTAATGGATCGTATACTCAGTAGAGTTGATCAAACTTTATGACTTAGGAAAGATAAAGGAATTGAAAGATCGGTATCTGGGGGTAATTAATGAGTAAATATTAATTAACAAATGCCACAAAATTATCTTAACCTTGTGGCATTTTTATGATATGACGACATAAATATAATCATTAGCAATATTTCCGGTGCAGAGTGTGGCTTCATTTTTACTTATATCAATATTGTAGAGTTTATTGAATAATATCCATATGATTATTTTTCAAATTACTCTATCTCTCCATACTCCTTAATCTTCTCCTCACAGATACGTTTAGTTATATCCCTCAATAACTCGACTTTCGAAAAAAACGCATCAATATCCTCTTTACTAGACAAAAAATCAGGATCGTATCTGCCATTTACATAAGTAGCCTTGATAAGTTCGAATAACCGTTTCTCTTTTTTTACTTGTTGAAGGTTACAAAATTTTTACTTTCAGACTGTCATTTTCAATTTGCAAATTTCGGATAGTTATGGCTTGTCTGTAATAATTATCGTTGTAATCATGGTATCCAATCAATAATTCCATTTTTGGGTTGATCTTGTTTCCATTTTATAAAATCGTCATAATCTGTTATACCATATCCAATGACTGCCTGATAGTATTCTATACCCATAATTTTAGTAGTGTCGGGTGTCAGGTATTTTAGTTTTAAAATGGTTTCCCTTGTTTGAGGAGTTAGTACAGCTATTATCCGCTCGGCAACGTTTTCAAAATAACCATCGTAGTGTGATCCTCTTAGGATATGTATCATATCTATTTGCCACGTTTCACCATCAGTGTCCTGATACCATGCGTGCCATTCTATACATTTCTCGTCTGTATCTATCAGGTTGGTATATTCTACTTTTTTTATATGGGGATTAAGTGCCAGTTTGGAGATTGCTTTAAAGCTATTGGCAATATCCAATAAATCGGTATAGATATGGAAATCAATATCCTTGTGCTTCATAAGTAAGCCCATTCTGGTAGAACCGACACGGTTAATTGTAGCTCCGACTGATTCCCATATATTTACTATATTCAGGCTCTCTACTATCGTTTCTGCTTTTGCCTGATTTTTTTCTGCTGTCTCTAAATAGTTTTCCATTTTTGACTAATTTTTTAATTCGAGATAACCCGTCAATTCATTGATAGCATATAAAGGTAGATTTGTCAACCATGTTTCTTCTCTGAAATCTGACATGGATGTACGTATTGCCATCTTAGGTTTATTCTTTTCGACAAAAGCCCGTAAGCTTTTTGCCTGAAGGTTTTCGGCTGCTTTTACTTCTATCGGAACAACCTCATTTTTGTACTGTATAAGTAAATCTATTTCTCCATCCGATTTTTCCGACGACCAATAGAAAATTGAAATTTCTCTGTCTGTAACCAATTGTTGTAAAACATACTGTTCGGTCAAAGCTCCTTTAAATTCGGTAAAAATAAGATTACCTTCAAGTAAGGTTTTTACATCAAGATTAGCCATCGCTCCCAACAAGCCTATATCAAGTAGATACAGTTTAAATGCTCCCATATCTTCATAGGCTTTCAATGGTAAAGCAGGCTTGGATATTCTATTAACCTTATGTATTAAACCGCAATCCATTAGCCAAGATAAAGCTAATTCAAATTCTTTGGCTCTTGCTCCTTGCTTTATCAAGCCGTAAATGAATTTACGGTTTTCTTTTGATAACTGAGCAGGAACAGAATTCCATACCATACGGATACGTGGAACGACATCTGTGGGAGCATGCTTTGAGAAATCCTGTTCGTTAGAATCGAGTATTTGTTGCTGAATTTGGCGTACTTCGCTAAAATCCTGATTCGAAGCAAAATTAGCAACAACTTCGGGCATACCTCCAACATAGTAATATTGCTTTAATAGTTCTATATACTTTGTTTTAAAGGTATTTATCATTTCCCATTGCTGTTTCTGAATTAAATCGGTCAAATTGTGTTCTCTCAATGCTTCTAAAAACTCAGTGAAGCTAAGAGGGTATAAATCGAGAAACTCAACTTTGCCCACTGGAAAAGATGTATTCTCATGTAATGCGATTCCCAGTAAGGACCCTGCTGCTACAATATGGTATTCGGGAGCATTTTCCCGAAAATATTTCAATGAAGTTAACGCTCTCTCTGCTTCCTGAATCTCATCAAATATAATCAGCGTTTTGTTTGGCTCTGGTTTTATTCCTGTTGCGATCTGAATAGCTAATAGGATACGAGGTATATCGAAATCGTTTAAGAATAGCGTTTTTAACTGTTGATTGTCCTCAAAGTTTATATATGCGAAATTCTCATATTCGGTTTTGGCAAATTCCTTCATCAACCAAGTTTTACCAACTTGGCGAGCCCCTCTGATAATAAGAGGTTTTCGTGTCTTTTTTTGTTTCCATTTCTGTAAGAAACTTAATGCTGTTCTTCTCATATATTTGATTACTTCTTTTTTATTTACATTTTTACCCTATGACTTTATGAGCAAATATACACTTTTACCCTATGACTTTGTGATAAAAGATACACTTTTTACATTTCAAGTTGTTTTTTCTGAGTTTTACTTCTGCTATTTATCATTTAAAAACAGTTGTCAAGGAATTCTTGACAACTGCAAATCAAAATCAGATAAGGCTATATGTGTATTATTGTATGCTAGGCTTTTTTTTTCTATTTTTAAAAGCAACCATTTCTTTAGCTATTTTCTCTTCAGTGACTTTAGCATATATCTGGGTCGTTCTAATCTGATTATGCCCTAGCATTTTACTCACAGACTCTATTGACATACCATAGCTTAGGGCGAGGGTTGCAAACGAATGGCGTGCAAGGTGAAATGTAAGATTCTTCGTAATCTCTGCTAAATCAGCAATTTCTTTCAGGTATGCGTTTACCTTTTGATTGGATGGTACTGGAATTATATAACCTGTTTTCTTACAATATTCTTTTGTCTGGTATTTAGCTATAAGTTCTTCTGAAATAGGCATTAGTGGAACTTTAGACAACACATTTGTTTTTCTTCTGTTAATAAATATCCAATTTTGCCCATCAACTCCCTTTACTATATTTTCTTTCCGAAGTTGTTTAATATCTATATAAGCCAAACCTGAATAACAAGCCAGAATGAATGCATCCCGAATAATAGCTAATCGCTCTATCGAAATTTCTTTTTCATGAATTTTCAACACTTCTTCTTCGGTAAGGTATCCTCTTTCAACTGGTTCTATCTTACAAGTGAATTTTCTGAAAGGGTCTTTATCCAACCAATCATTCTTAACGGCTAGATTAACTATAGCTTTCAGATTCTTTAGATACTTCATACTGGTATTATGATTACATTTTCTTGTACGCTTAAAATATATCTCAAAGTCCGATATAAAGTCATAACTCAATTCTGTGATAAGAATATCATCTTTCTTATACTTCTTCTTTAGAAAGGCTTCAATATGTCTCTTGGTTGTCTGATAACGTGTGAGTGTTGCATCTGCATAGCCATTGTCAACCAAATTAGAAATGTTCTGAATATATTTATCACATAACCATAACAGAGACTTGTCTGTAGTTTTGCGACCTCTCATCATATCGGCTATTTTCTGGGGAGTGATATTTTCAGACCTATCAATCAGGTAATGATAACATTCTCTCGCCTTACTGCTGTAAGCATCTAATATGTTATTCACGCTCTTAGAAATAGGGGTGTTTCCAATTGGTCTTCCGTTCAACCATTTCTTTTCTTCAATCCATTCTTTTGTAGAGAATTCGATACGCTTACCATCTACTGTTATTCTCATGTAAATAGGTAATCTACTTTCTTTGTCAGCTTTTTGTTTTTTGATAATAAAGCTTGTTCCAAATGTTTTTAAAGTTTCCATTATACAAATCCGTTTAAATTAATACTTATAAATTCATTCTGATATATTTTGATAATTTTTTAATTATCAACTAATTAAACTTAAGTATTATATCTAAAAAACAGAAATTGAACTGTCAATTTATCAAGGGTTTAGCTTTTTCATCAATATGAATTTTTAGTTGTTTTGAACTGCTTTATTATAGGATAGGTAAAATACATCAAAAAAGGTCACCTATCTGATATAAAACAGTCCGTTTTTTACTAAAAGCTAAACATTGTTAAACTTTTGTTTTATAGACTATTAAATACCTCCTAGGTGACTTTTTTTAATTTTTTATCAGGTCACCTCTGAGGTCACCTGAAATATGTATTTAAACGGATTATTATGGATTGCTTAAAAAAGAAAAATCCGTATAAATCAGACGTTTATACGGATTTGGATTCTTTTGAATTCTGAAAAGTGGAGCTGGAGGTTCTATCTCCTGATCCCTATCTAATTATCATATTGAGTTATTTGTCTTATTATTAGATAAATATAAAATATAATCTTTCAGTAAATTGTCTTAAATAATCGTTTGTTATCTCAAAAAATGGGTGTATATTTGGGTGTTGTTTTTCTTTAATTAAACTCAACCATGAATATAAAACGCAATGTCATTTTCTCATTAGAAAGTAGAAAAAAGAATGGTCTTCCCCTTATAGAAAATGTGCCTATACGAATGAGAGTAGTATATGCTGGGAATCGAATAGAATTCACAACAGGATATCGTATTGATGCCTCCAAATGGGATGAGAAATTACAACGAGTAAAGAATGGTTGCACAAACAAACTTAGACAAACGGCATCTGAAATTAACTCTGATCTTAATGAATATAGTACATGTATTCAGAATATATTTAAGGAGTTTGAAGTTTTAGAAATTACCCCTGAAACTACACAAATCAAAGATGCTTTCAATAAAAAATATAAGAAGAATCAAAATGAAGAAGGATCAAAAGAGGATATACCAACTTTTACTTTCTTCTCAATTTTTGATGAATTTGTTAAAGAATGTGGGATACAAAACAACTGGACTGAGTCAACATATAAAAAATTTAAAACTGTAAAAAATCATTTAACCCAATTTGATGCAGAACTCACATTTGAATCTCTGGATGAATCCCGATTAACAGATTATGTCAATTATCTTAGAAATAAAAAAGACTTTAGAAACAGTTCAATAGAGAAACAACTTAAATTTGTTAAATGGTTTCTTCGATGGTCTATAAAGAAAGAATACAATAACAACAATGCTTTTGATGCATTCAAACCTAAACTAAAAACCACCCAGAAGAAAGTTATTTTCCTAACATGGAACGAACTTTCTAAACTGAGGGAATATACTATTCCTGAAACTAAGAAGTATCTGGAACGAGTACGCGATATATTTTTATTTTGCTGTTTTACCGGACTTCGATATTCTGATGTGTTTAACTTAAAACGGACGGATGTAAAGGAAAATTATATTGAGGTTACAACAGTGAAAACAGCAGATAGTCTGATTATTGAATTAAATAACCATAGCAAAGGTATACTTGAAAAGTACAAGGATGTTCACTTCGAGCACAACAAAGTTCTGCCGGTAATCACAACTCAAAAAGTAAACGATTATTTGAAAGAATTGGGAGAACTAGCCGGAATAGACGAACCCGTTCGTGAAACTTATTATAAAGGAAACAGACGAATTGATGAAGTTACTCCTAAATATGCTTTATTAAGTACCCATGCTGGTCGTAGGACATTTATATGTAATGCTTTATCATTGGGTATTCCTGCACAGGTTGTTATGAAATGGACAGGGCATAGTGATTATAAGGCGATGAAGCCTTATATAGATATCGCAGATGATATAAAAGCCAATGCAATGAGTAAATTCGATCAATTGTGATTATTTTTGTAAAACAAGAACAATTTGGGCAGGAGGTTGCTGCCTGAATTCAACCAATTTAACTATATGCAATTAGATAAGCAAAAACAATTCTCCGACATTATCCAGTTGATTAAACAATCTAGGAACGATGCGTTAATGGCTGTAAACACAGAATTGATTAATCTATATTGGAATGTTGGTAAGTATATTAATAAACAATTGACCAATGCTAGTTGGGGAGATAAAACTGTAGATGAGTTAGCATCCTTTATACAAAAAGAGCACCCGGAAATAAAAGGCTTTAATCGGAGAGGTCTTTATCGGATGAAACAGTTTTATGAAACATACAGTTCCATGTCATTTGTGACATCGCCAATGACACAAAATCAAATCGCTGAAAATCAAGATGTAAAAATTGTGTCATCGGCGATGACACAATTCGATAATATAAAAGAAACTATTTTAACAAAAGTCAGTTGGACACATCATTTGGCGTTAATATCCCGAGCAAAATCAGATGAAGAAAGAGAATTCTACTTGCAGCTTTGTATTAAAGAAAGATATACGGTAAAGGAATTAGACCGCCAAATAGACAGCAGTACATTTGAACGGGTAATGATAAGTAATACAAACATACCCCAAAAGATAAAGAATGAATATCCTGATATTAGGAATAATCTTAAAGACGACTATGTTTTTGAGTTCTTAGGCTTGCCCGACTCCCACGATGAGGGAGATTTGCAAAAAGGGCTAATAAGCAAAATGAAAAATTTCATACTCGAATTGGGAAAAGATTTTTTGTTTATAGGAGATGAATACAGGGTTCAGGTTGGTAATAGCGATTTTTATATTGATTTGCTTTTTTATCATCGGGGACTACAATGTCTGGTCGCCTTCGAACTGAAAGCCGAGAAATTTAAACCGGAACATTTAGGACAACTGAATTTCTATTTAGAAGCATTAGACCGAGATGTGAAGAAGGAGAATGAAAACCCAAGCATAGGGATACTGCTATGTAAAGGCAAAGATAATGAGGTTGTTGAATACTCTTTAAGCCGATACTTATCCCCGACAATGGTTTCGGAGTACAAAACACAACTACCCGACAAGAAGTTATTACAAAGAAAATTACATGAACTATTTAAGTAAAATCCCATAATACAATCAGGCATGGAAAAACTTGAAAGACCTTTATCCGTATTGATAGAATTATTACCTCAATACAGGTTAGTTAACTCTTTATATTGGAACACAATAAATGAGTCTAAATTAAGTTTTCATAATCAATGCCTTATCACAGGTTTTTATAATGAGTTTAAAGACACACTCATTTTTGATAAAACAATTCTAAACTTTATACTTACAACTGATAAAGGAAAACAATTACAGATAATAGAAAGCTTTAGAATAGAAATAGAGAGGAATATGGAAGCATATACCAACAACAATTCCTTCTTTGATAAGTTGGATACATACAATATCTGTGCAGAAAGACCCGATCCGTTTCCACGTGAAATCGAAATACAATTACAAGAAACAAATAACATATGGCAAAAATTAAAAGAGCTAAGAGGTAATTTAGAAGCAGAAAGCTGGAAGGGAAATAAAACAGCTACAGATCGATTATTCAAAGAGGAAGAAGATCTGGATAAACTATACAAAGCAGAACAAAAGAAACTCAATATCCTTTATCAGAAGAAGAAAAAATCTGATAGTAACGCATCCAAGTATGCCG
Source organism: Dysgonomonas sp. ZJ709 (assembly GCF_011039195.1). Classification (NCBI taxonomy): domain Bacteria; kingdom Pseudomonadati; phylum Bacteroidota; class Bacteroidia; order Bacteroidales; family Dysgonomonadaceae; genus Dysgonomonas; species Dysgonomonas sp. ZJ709. Next base: position 10,118 of record NZ_JAAKEM010000004.1, on the reverse strand, counting down.
AGAATCTATTCGCGAAGATACACCAATTAAGCACCACCTTCCAGACAATAATCAACAGCTACTTTCCCGTACAACAAGAAACAGTTGAGAGTCCTACTCCTGATATAGAACCAGAGGAAAACCCGATTACTGAACAGTTGGACGACAGCAATGAGCCACCGATAACCGTAAAACCAACCATAGAAGCCGATATGATTTTCAGATCGGACGAAATGTATAACAAATTTCAGAAATTAGAACAAAAGTTAATCACAGACAAATATTTAGATGAGAATTTGATTTGGATTTCCAGACACGATAATAGGACAGTCGATATAAAAAGCCTTGTCACTTTCCTAGTCGGTTTAGTAGAAAACAGGTATTTCCTTCCAAACAAAGACCCTAAAATCAAAATCTTCTTTGAAACACGCTATACTGTTACGATCGGTCAGAACTTTGAAAGACAAAGGAGAATAAAATATTTAAACGAATATCAAACAGTGTTTTTTGAGTATAAATTTTAATTAGAAAATAGAAGACCAAGCATAAGATGAAAACACAGACAATTATTTTATGGATACTCATTTTGATAATTATAGATCAAGTTGTTAAAATTATAATAAACGCTTTTTTCTTAGATTACAATTTTGAAATAATTCCCTCTATATTAGAATTTAAACCTGTATTTAATCAAAAATATAGTTATCTAAATGTTTTATTGAATGAAAAACTTAATATAAACTTCGGATTATTTCCTCACCTTATTTTATTTCTATTCGCAATAAGTATAATCGCTTTTGTATACGATTTTTATAAAAATATTATCAACAGTAAGTTATTAGATTTTGCATTTATGTTATATGTAGCTGGGTGGTCTTGTGCATTAATTGGAAATCTGATATGGACAAAAGGAATTCTTGATTATATTTATTTAAAGCCATTATTTATTTTTGATTTGAAGGACATATACATTAATAGTTTTACGTTTCTACTCCTTCTAGCTTTAATTCAAAATAGGTCTAAAATAAAAGGTGTAAAAATGAGTGATTTCATGCTACAAATAAAAAAGCGATTAAGGATAACTAAGGGTTAAATTACAGAAACAAGTTGTATATATTATCTTAAAATTATACTATTTCCCCTGATATCCTATTTTATACAAGCCCACTACGACCAGATTACGGAATCGTATCAGGGATTATTATCGTAAATCACTCATTATCATTTCTTAAAAATCGACTTAACTACGATTTCCAATCTCCCCTAAAAACTCATATTACCTTCGTGACATCGCATGACGATAGACCGGCCGGCTATCCTATTGCATGAATTTCTAAATTTCAGGTGTTATGAATATTAATGAGTTAAAAGAAAAACCAATCTGGCAAATGACAGGGGAAGAATTGTTATGCCTGTTAAAAAGTGAAGGAGTAAAAGATGCTCCTGTATCTCCTGTAATCGACACATCCAAAAAGTATGTATATGGGATACCGGGTATCTCTAAACTATTTGGGTGCAGTATTCCCACCGCTTGCCGTATCAAAAAGAGCGGGAAGATAGATAAAGCCATTACACAAATCGGCAGAAAGATTATTGTCGATTCGGAACTGGCTATTGAACTGGCAGGACGCAAGAGCGGAGGACGGAGGTAATGCAACAGTCAAAAGCCAATGAGGCAATCCCTGTTTGCGAATTGTGGCAAAAATCACGTTTGTATGTTACAGATCAGTTTTTGCAACCGCCTGTTGTACTCCGAATCGATGATTCCATCATCGGTACTCTGGGTAACTTCAGTGCGTCCACAGGGAAAGCCAAGAGCAAAAAGACATTCAATATCTGTGCCATTGTAGCTTCGGCTTTAACAAATGGCACGGTATTGAATTACCGTTCCGATTTCCCCCATGCTAAGCGGAAAGTCCTGTATGTGGATACTGAACAAAGCCCGTTCCACTGTCAAAGGGTATTAAAGCGGATTCTATCATTGGCTGACTTATCGACCGAGAAACAACCTGATGCACTGGAATTCCTGTGCCTAAGAGGCAGTGACCCGAAAACTCGATTATCTATAATCGAATATGCTATTTATAATATTCCTCATCTGGGGTTAGTCATTATAGATGGTATTCGGGATCTGGTCTATGATATTAACAGTCCGAGTGAATCGACAAGCCTTATAACCAAACTGATGCAGTGGACGGATGAACGGCAAATACATATCCATACCGTTTTGCATCTGAATAAAGGCGACGATAATACCCGAGGACATTTAGGTACGGAGTTGAACAACAAAGCTGAAACCGTTCTGCAAGTCACGAAAGACGATATGGACAAGGATATCAGTTCTGTTGCCTCTATGTATATCCGTGACAGGGATTTTGAGCCTTTCGCTTTTCGCATCAACGAAGACAGTTTGCCCGAACTGATAGAAAACTACCAACCGCAGCAACCCCTGAAAAAGAAAGCATTCGATTATAAGGAAGTATCGGAAGCAAAACACCAGGAAGCATTGGAAGCGGTATTTTCTATCGGAGAAAGTCTTTCCTATGCTTCGCTCATAGAAAGGTTGCGGTTATGCTATACGGATGCAGGCTATGCCTTCGGGGTAAGTAAGGCGAAACAACTGAAGCAGTTTCTGACCAATAAGCGTATGGTTATTCAAAGCGAAGATAAACAGTATCGCTACAATCCAAACTTCTATTATTGATCTCAAACACAGGTTTAGGTTAGTTTGGGTATATATATAATAAACCATACTAACCTACTTCCTACTTCTTTCATTTGCAAACTCTTTGCTGGTGAAAGAAAAAAGATTATTCAATTATCCTATTAATCACTCAAACACAAAATTAGTTATGAACTCAATACAAGCAAAAACAATCAAGATAGTAGATTACCTTTATTCACAGGGAATTGAACCAAAGAAGATACAAGGGAATAACTACTGGTATAGCTCACCCTTACGAAAAGAAGAAACCCCTTCTTTTAAAGTGGACTGCCTACTAAATGTCTGGTACGATCACGGATCAGGTAAAGGAGGTAATATCTTAGACCTTGTTATGGCAATACATAACCTACCTAATATATCAGCAGCACTAAGCCATTTGAGTAAGGAAAGCAATTCTTTTTCCTTTCAACAGCAAGATATCTTAAGTAGTTCTGATAAACGAGATCAGGAAGATAAAGCTATACAGGTAATAAAGGAAATACCCATTTCACACCCGGCATTAATAGATTATATCCAATCCCGTCATATAGATTTGACAGTGGCTCAGCTCTATTGTAAGGAAATACATTACCAAGTACAGGGTAAGAACTATTTCGCCGTAGGATTCCCCAATGATAAAGGAGGATATGAATTAAGCCATAAATCCAATAACGAATCTACTTTCAAAGCCTCGGTATCTCCGAAGCATATAACAACGATCCGAAATAGCAAGGACACCTGTATCGTTTTCGAAGGCTTTATGGACTACCTCTCTTACCTGACCATGAAAAACATCCAACACTCAAAAGCAGATACAGTTATATTAAACTCCATATCCAATCTCTCCAAAGCCATCGATTTTATAACATCCCATCAAAAAGTCTATACCTATCTGGACAATGACCAAGCAGGAAAAAACGCAACCCAGCAGATAAGTAAAACTTGCAAAGCAGTCATAGACAAGTCAACAGACTATGCCAACTACAAAGACCTAAACGAGTGGCTCTGTAAAACCAAGCTAATCGAGAAAGAACAGCAAGTACAAAAACAAGAGCAGATACGCAAACCCTCCAGAGGTTTCAGGCGGTAATCTTCGTCAGCTACCCAACGGGCTTTTAAAGAAAAGCCATAGCTCATTAGGGCATTTTCTTAACGCTTCGTTGCACTCTCACTAAAAAAGCCCTCCTGAGTCAAGGGGTTTCACCCCTTTGAAATCCCCTTGGCGGTCTGTTGACCGCAGTCGCTTTAGCGACCTGAAGAAGGGCTAAAGGTAGAAATAAAGATCGGGAATATTCCCGATTTATATAAGGATAATCAGTAAAATATAAACCGATAATTATTCAAGATATGGGATATGTAGTACTTCATTTACAGAAAGCCAAGGGGAACGATGCCCCCATGTCGGCACATATCGAACGGACAATCGATCCCCATAATGTCGATAAAAACCGTACACACCTCAATAAGGAATTAATATACTTTCCCGAAGGAGTCAATAGCCGGACAGAAGCCATACAGCATAGAATAGAGAATGCGGATATCAAAAGGAAGATATCCAAAGATCAGGTACATGCTATCCGCATTATGCTCTCAGGTACACATGAGGATATGAAAGACATCGAAGAATCAGGAAACCTCGATAACTGGTGTACCGATAATATCGATTGGTTAAAACAGACTTATGGAGAAAAGAACCTTGTATCTGCCGTCTTACATATGGATGAGAAGACACCTCATATTCATGCAACTGTTGTACCTATTGTTACCGGTGAGAGAAGAAAGGTAAAGGACAGCAAGAAACAAGAGGCTAATAAAAAAGCATATAAGAAGAAAAGCAAAGATACCTCCCGATTGTGTGCAGATGATGTAATGGCAAGGAACAAACTTAAAGAATATCAGAACTCGTATGCGGAATGGATGAAACCCTACGGACTGGAACGAGGTGTTGATGGGTCGAAAGCGAAGCATACGGAGACGTATGAGTATTACAGGAATATATTTCTACAAACCGAAACCATCAAAGAGGAAATAGGTTCGTTGCAGCAGGAGAAAGAACAGGAACAACAAGCCGTCAAGCTCTTACAGCAGAAAGAAGCACAAGAACAACTCCGCTTGTCTGCCCTGCAAGAACAGGCTGACAAAAAGCAGAGTGAACTGAAGGAAAACCAAAAACTAGTTCAAGAAGCTAAAACCGAAGTAAAAATGTTGGGTGTGGAAAAATCTTTGAAGAAAACAGCTAAAAATATTTCGGATGGTATAGGATCATTGATGGGAAACCCCAAAGCCAAAAGGCTCGAAGCTCAAAACGATGAGCTAAGACGAGAAATTGAAGCCTTACAGGAAGAGAAGGAAGCTGTCAATAAACAGGCAAAAAAAGACATTGCTGAAAAAGACAGGTCTATTCTTGAAAAGGATAGTACCATCAATATCCTAAAGGGTAAATTGGATAAGCTGTTTGACTGCATACCTGCATTAAAAGAATATGATTTTATATTGAGGCTGTGCGAGACCATCAAATTACCTTATCATATAGCCAAGCAAGCGTTCTCTGGTAAAGATGCCTTTTATACAGGTAAATTGTTCTCTCCCGAACACAGTCAGCATTTTGAGGCTGATAATGCCAAAATAACGATTGACAAAAACTCAAAAGACAATACACCGTTTCTGGCTATTGAGGGAAAAGAGTATAGCGGTTGGTTCAGGGAGCAGAAACAGAAATTCTTTGAGTATTTGGGCATAAAGGTGAATCAACCGAAGAATCAGCAGGGACAGAGAAGGTAAATAAGAATATGGTATAAAGCTACCATTTTGTTAATATTCAGGCAAGATTTAAGATCTTGCCTGAATTATCATAGAAAACCCGATTATCAATAGAAAGACTTAAAGTAGATATCGTCTTTCGTCTTTTCTATGGATATGAATGAATTGGGTAATGTCCATCGGTTCCGAATATAGTCATAATCATACTTACCATTGAGATAAATAATATAGTAACCCAACTCGTCCAGATTGTCAAGGAATATATAAGAAGTGTTGCAGATATTATTCTCATCAAAAGTACAGGATAAAGTCGCCCTCTGGTCATCGAACAGAATATCGATTATATTTTCCTTTACTCCTTTTGCAATGTATTCCTTCACATACATGGGATTGTCGGAGTAGCTTTCTTTGATTTTGTCATGGGATAGCCTTAATACCAGAGAAGAACAATTTATTAGTATTGCACAATATTCGTTTGAGATTGTTTGTTGTGTTGCCATATATATGTCCGCTTTTAAGCCTGATTAGTTAATCAAGCCGATATAAATATTAAGTGATTAATTTATATCTCTGCGGTATTGAGTCGTCAGCCATAATCTTTAGTCAAACTGACAAGAAGCAGGATGTAAATACAAATATACAATTAACAAACAAAAAGTTAATCTTTGTTTTCCTTTTTTCAATATCTTTATATTCTTAATTTTAAGATCATAAATAAAACCCGATGAAGAAATCCATATCATATTTACCTTCAACCAACCAGAGAGACTTACATTTTATTGTCGAGGCTGTTTTACAACGGCTGAAACAAACCGAAATGATAATCCTCTTCGGTAGCTATGCCAGAAATGACTATGTGGTATATGATGAAAAATATGAGTTTGGCAAACTACAGTTTTATGTAAGCGATTATGATATATTAGTTGTCACAAGCGGAGTATCGGATGGAGGAGCAATCAGGTCACTCAGTAATGTAGAAGATTTGTATTATGACAGGGCAAAAGACCCTGACAGACAGCCTCCTGTTCAGTTTATCAGTGAAGACATGAAGAAACTGAACAAGTACCTGAATGATGGGCGATATTTCTATACACAGATAAAGCAAGAGGGTGTTGTATTATATGATAGCGGAAAACACAAATTAGCACGAAGACGCAAACTCAGCTTTGATGAAATAAAACAACAGGCTCAGGAATATTTTATTGATAAGTTTAATTACGCAAACGATTTCTTAGAAGGAGCTAAATTCTATTATGAAAAAGAGAAATATAAATTAGCATCATTCAACTTACATCAAACTTGTGAAAATCTTATTTATGCTATTCGCCTAGTGAATACACTCGAAAACCCAAAACAACATAATCTCACAAAATTATTAAACTCCGTAAAGAAATATTCTAACGAGTTTATCAAAGTCTTTCCACAGGATACAGCAGAAGAAAAACGATTATTCGAGCTTATTAAAGCTGCTTATGTAAATGGACGCTATGATCCTGATTTTGTTGTTACAAAAGAAGATATTGATGCCCTTGTGCCGAAAGTGGAATTGTTGAGGGATATTACGAAGAGGATTTGTGAGGAGAAGATTGGGGAGTATGGGGAGATGGAGTATAGGAAATAATAATTATATAGTAAACACAAAACAAAATACATAAATCTTAAAATCAATCATGATTAAAAAATTAGAAAGATTATTATTTGAAAAGACTGAAGGTTCTCAAAGTGATATATTATATACTCAATGGATTTATGATAAAAGATTAGTACCTAAAGCTTTAAGTTTAATATCAAGCATATTCCCTCATTATAGTATGCATGATCAATCTCATTCGGAGACGATTATTAACAATATTGTAAGGCTAGTTGGAGTTGATACAATTGAACAATTTACGGCTATTGACATTTGGTTTCTTTTAACCTCAGCCTACTATCATGATATTGGTATGGCTATTGATGCGGAAAAATTAGAAAAAGCCTTAAAAAGTGAAGCTTTCATAAACCATATTATTGATATAAAAAATGATAATACTCACTACCTAAATATATATGCAAGCCATTTCCATAAAGAAGGTAAACAGTTAGTTTTAGAAAATAGAGATTTTTCAATAGAGGTATATGACAGTGTTAAATTCCTTTTAGCTGATTACTTTAGAAAATATCACGCAAAGCGTTCGGAGGAAATAATTATTGATCCGATGAAAGAGATTTCATTGAATTCTCCGAGAGGTATTATTCCTCAACGAATTATTAAAATATTGGGAGAAATATGTTCTGTTCATACAGAAGACTTTGAAAAGGTAATGAAGCTACCAATCAAGGAAGTGGGAATTGACACCTATGATGCACATCCACGATATATTGCATGTCTCTTAAGATTAGGAGATTTGCTTGATTTAGACAATAATAGATTCTCTGATGTTTTTTTGCGTACTGTAAAAACCATACCGTATGATTCTTTATTACATAGAGATAAACATTTTTCAATTATTCACTTTAGTGTAGATCAAAAAGAAATTGATATAACAGCTAAATGTATAAGTTATGATGTTGCTACAATAACTCAACACTGGTTTTCTTATATACGAAAAGAGGTTGTTAATCAGATGCTCAACTGGAATAATATTGTACCCAATCTTAATTATGGATATCTGCCTACAATAAAAAATCTGAAAGTAGAACTTGAAGAATGGGAATATATTAATGATAAAGAAAAACCTGTATTTAATGTTGATACCGAAAAAGCCTTGGAGTTACTAAAAGGAACAGGACTATATAGCCATTCTGGACAAAGTATTCGTGAACTATTGCAAAATTCAGTGGATGCTTCATTGATAAGACTTTGGTTAGAGCATCATACAGATGAACAGGCTAAAGATCTTACTCCAAACAACCCGATATTTCAGGAGTGGTGTAAGGAATACCCTATTACAATCAAGTTAGATACAATTAGTGATATTACAACAGAGGAAGACAATCCTAAATGGAAAATTACTATTGAAGATCTGGGTATTGGTATTTCTTTAGATGATTTAAAATTTATATCAACAACAGGGAGTAGTTCTAAAAACAAAAAAAAGAAACAGATAATTGAAGAAATGCCAGAATGGTTAAGACCTTCTGGTGCATTTGGCATAGGCTTTCAAAGTATTTTTATGCTAGCAGATGTCGTTTCTATAAAGACAAAAAGCCTTATAGAACAAACGGAATTAATGATCGAACTGACAAATCCCGAATCGAAAAGAAAGGGCGAAATATTAATTAAAAAGCTTCCCCCATCTTACAAAACTAAGCCTGGAACCTTTTTATCATTCAATACAGAATACAGTAAATTGGATACAAATGAATCTTCAGGTAAATATTACTACAGGCTAGGACGCAGATACATGATTGAAGATGTTGATCCATTTAATATAAGTAAAGGGTCAATAGAGATGAAAGTAATAATAAAAGAAATACAAGATTTTGCAAAACAAAATTATTTTCATATCAGATTGATTATTGATGGGAAAACAGTCAGTGAAGAAAATAAGAAAGATATTTCTTTCGGCTTTGAATATTTCAATAAGGAACATAATCTTCATTTCAATATTGTAAATAGTGGAAAACCAAACAACCCCAATGAAGTTTATTATAAGAATCAGCTAATTAACAATAGTTCTAACGATCTTAGATTTTTAGGTAGCCAAGTAAATATATTGAAGAATGATACGTCGAATATTATTTCCATTAACAGAAATTACATATTGCCTTCGTATGTCAAAGATTTCGATAAAGAAAGGTTAGAATGCATATTCAAAATAATACCAGAATATGTAAAAAGTAATAAGTTGAATGACTTGCAGAAACAAAAAGTTAGCATGTTTATTCATTTTTACTGGGAAGAAGATTTTGCTAAGTATTTTAAAAAAGAAGAATACCAAGAGTGGCAAAATTATCAAATTCTAATAAATGGAAAAGGTAAAATCTCTCTTAAGGAAATATTCGATAAAACTGAAAATATAATTATAAATCTAATAGATGAAGATGAAGCAAATGAAGCAAATGATATTTTTTACAAATTACCAACTTTTGAAATGGAAGGTTCTAACTTAGAATTGACATTCGAGAGTACCGATGATATAATGGCTTTTATTCTTCACATTATAAAAAAGAATTATCCGTATATTAAGGAAGAATTAGATGAAAATAATAGAAGCTATATAAGAAGATTTATCAGATCAAAAACAGAATCACAATTATTTAATCAAGATGCAGTAATAAAATATATAACTGGAAAATTCTGTGATTGGTTCTCTCCGTCATTAGAAAGATATATTTTGCCTTGTGATACAAAGTATATTAAATTGAGACTAAGACAAGATTTAAAGATTTCTTATTTTGATAAGCATTATATTAGAGAATTTATTTCAGACCATTTCCCCATGATGATGTCTCCATATTCATTAAAATCAAGCTCCTCTGGTGATCAAATAAATGATGAATCAGATCAAATAGTTAAACTAATTGTAGAAAAATCGGTAACAGAATCGTTATATGATTGGACTTACATGTATAATATAATTGAAAAGTAGTCCACTAAAATAATTGAAAAGTATACCACCGGTTAAGTAAAATCCGCTAGAGCTTCTAATAAAGCCCTGCATTTTACTAACAAATATTAACATTATAAATTCCT
>NZ_JAAKEM010000049.1:0-11643 GCF_011039195.1 Dysgonomonas sp. ZJ709 | reverse complement strand
AGGAACTGGAGCAGGAGCATCAGCTTAATATGTATGATTATCATGCCAGACAGATGGAACCGGGTACGGGTAGGTTTATGAGTGTCGATCCGCTGGCGGAAAAGTATTATAATATATCGCCGTATGCTTATGTCAAAAATAATCCGCTGAAGTATATTGATCCAGATGGGAAACAGGTGATAATACCTCCTTTTTTGGGTATGAATCCTGTCCTTGCTGGGAGTAGTACACCATTATTAGGAGTTGCAGATGTTGTAAAAGTTGGAGTAAGAGCTGGAGTTGGTGAAACAGTCCGAGTTGGAGTAAGAACAGCAGCAGAAGTTGGTTCAAAAACCTCAGAAAGTACAGGTGGCAATAAACCCTCCATCAATATTGAGAGACTCAACGCAGGTAGAAGAATAGAGGGGGAACAATTACAAAAATTGGGGTTGGGGAAAAACACAGAATCTATAACTCGAATAGATCCCAAGACTGGAAAAGGAGGAACAACTGTACCTGATGGAATAAAAAATGGAGGGTCGACAGAAATAAAAAATTTGAAAGATGGAGCAACGCAGAGCTTAACCAAACAGTTAAGACTTCAGAAAGAATTTTCGAATGGAAACGGGCAAGTTCCGAAACTGCATATAAACAGAGGTGCTAATTTGAGCAAACCACTTCAAGAAGCTGGATTTGAGGTGACAAGATACAGTGTTATACCAGTAACGCCTCAGGACAATACTTCTGTGGTCATAAAGAAACTTGAATTTTAAATAGAATTTATGGAACTAACAGAAAATGAATTATTGATTATTGACGAAGTAAAGAAACTATCAAGTATATTTTTTGAAGACATGGGCGGATTTTATCCATTTGCATTTGCCATGGAGAGAGATCGACAAATTGTATCTATAGGTGCATCGGATGGTGGCGAATTTCCGGAATCTCAGGATTTGATTAATTTATTGGAAAAAAGTATTTTCGAGGATATAATGAAAGGGCAGTATATTTTAGCTGCGATCTGTATAGATGTCTTCATTAATACAAATATCAAAGAAATAGATATGAAAGAAGATGCTATTGAAATGCGATTCATAAGTTCTACTTATAGAAAGACAGTACAATTAATTTATGAGTTAGATTCGAATAATAAAGTAACATTTAAAAATTGGGTTTAATAGATATATTCATACTTTTTTTATTTACATCTTGTGAGGAACGTAAAAATATAGTTGATTACTATGAAGTAACATGGAATGATCGATTATCATTGTTGAAAAAACACGTCCAATAGTCTACGCTGGTTTACTTTTATGGAAAAAATCTAGAATGCAGTAATAATGGCAAATCAATTGACCCCTTATTTAAAAATCAGGTTGACTCTCTCTTATTAAAATATAATTATACGGATTTAGCAGAAGAGATTTCTGTTATGTAATATGATCTTTTTAATATTTTGTAAAACGGCAAGGGACTGGATCATATGTATGGGTTGAATATGTATGATTGCATTGCTAGGCGTATAAACTGGGTACGGAAAGGTTTACAAGTGTGGATTCGCTAGCGGAGAAATATTCCTCTTAATCACCGTACACTTTGTGGTGAATAATCCAATTAATATTGTTGATCCAGATGGGAGAAACCCAATAAGTCTTTCTTTAAAAATTGCAAGATATACGATGAGGATTGCGGTTAAAGTTCCACGATATTATAAAGCTATTAAAACAGGACAATCATTATCAAATGCAGATGCAGCTTATGAAGCCCAAAGGGCAGAGGAGGTATCCAATAGCTTAATTGACAGAGCTAATGTGAGTAAAGATTCTTTTACTCAAGAGGCTAAGGCTGCTAACCCAGAACAACTTAAAGAACAAAAAAAGAGGCAAGAAAAATCGGATAAAGAAGATTTGAAAATTCAAAGAAATCATAATAAATCAGTAGATGATAACATAACAAGAAAAGAACCTACTGGTGATCCATCTATGAAGTCCTCTCCAAAAGGACAGATTCCTACAATTGTTGTGGGTAGTGGATTAGGAGCTGCTGCTGTCCAACAAACAATCGAATATGTCGATAAAGCTCTGCGAGAAAAAAAGAAACAAGAAGAAAAAAACAGATGATAAAAAAAATATCTAAAATAACCTGTTTATTAGGTGGTATATATCTTGTTATATATATATTTTTTGAAGAATATTTGCCTTCATTCTTTAAAGATGATTTAGTGCAGATGATTATTCTCTGGTCTTTTTTTCTTTTGATTATTTTGTTTGAAATACTAAAAAGAAAAAAATGAAAAAGTTTATCTATTATTTAAGTATTTATTCATATCAGATAGTTTACTATATATTTTGGATATATTTTGCCATTATAATAACTTTATATATACTGAAAATTCACATTAACACCTTCTTGTTTGCTTTATTTTTTCTTTTTTTGGGTTTATATCTAGGTTATTATTTATCATTTTCCGCAGCAGATTATATCAAGAAAAAAAAGAAAGAAGATATATAATACTTTGAAACGTATACTGGTGGATGGGGGATATGTTGAAGGGGGTGTTTATTACTTCTTTTTGACGGATCATCTGGGAAACAATCGTGTGGTGGCCAATGCCGGTGGTACGGTGGTGCAGAAGTCGCATTATTATCCCTTCGGAATGGCGTTTGCGGAGAGTACGGACTTAGAGAAGCAACCCTATAATTATAATGGAAAGGAACTGGAGCAGGAGCATCAGCTTAATATGTATGATTATCATGCCAGGCAGATGGAGCCGACTACTGGGAGGTTTATGAGTGTGGATCCGCTAGAGGAAAAATACTATAGTATTAGTCCGTATGCCTATGTGATGAATAATCCGCTGAAGTATATTGATCCGACGGGAATGTGGTCTCAAACATCCACTGGATGGACAACGAGTGATGTTAGTGAAATAGAAGTTGCTTTGAATAATATGAAAAGTAATAGTGAGAAAAGTCAAGCTAATAATGATCCATCAGAGGGAGATCCCCCTTTTGATAATAATACTAATTATGTTGGTCATTACCATTACAATAAATCAATGAGCGAATACACCAAAAGCTTTGAAGTAATTAAAAATGAATCGAAGATAAGAAAACCCGATGCCAAAGGCCATGTTATCACTTTATCAACTGAAGCAATATTTAGCGTTGCCGGAGATGTTATCATGGCAGTAAGGTTTATAAATGGACCAGATGCTGGGAAAACAATATATTATGCAGCTGGTGCTGTAGGCTTAGGAGGGTTAGATGTAGCTGTATCTACATCCCATATTAAATTCTATTATAATGGAGATATTAATAACTTCACTAGAGGTTCGCTTGTTGGAAAAGCAACTGTAAGTAGTGGTTCCTTTTTTATGTTAAACCTGTCAACATCAATAGGTGAAACAGATGCTTATGGGGGACATGTTGAAACGAAGTCAATCGGTTGGGGAATAAGCCCTGTTCCCGTTACAGGAAGCATAAGAGAATCGAATACCAAATTATTTAGGCAATATAGAACGAAATGAAAAATAAAATTTATATTATTCTTATCGTATCATGGATAGCTCTGAGTATATTTCTATTGATAATCATGAAGGAAGCTTCTAGAAAAAAAAGTGACCAATTGAGCTCAGAATATCCAAGTCTATCAATCGATTCAATGATAATTGGAGTTGTATCTAGTTATAAAGAAGATTTAAGTAGTATTCCTAAAGGGGCATTGAATATAAAACTAGATGATGGACGTAAATTCCGAGCAACAGCATATGGACAACCAAATAATGACAGCTTATTAAAGAATAATATATACTTAATAAGTATTTTGGAAAAAGGAGATTCTATATACAAACCAATAGGAAAAGATTCTCTAATTATCCTACGTGATGGAAAGAAATATACATTTTATTGTGCGTATAAAGAGAAAATAGATATGATTTTAAATAAAAAGTAATTTTATATATTCTATTTATTTTGGCGTTAAATGCCCAATAATAAAAGGAGTTATCTACTTGCTTATTTTTTTTAGCAGTTACATCACATACTCATTTTTCAGATGACAAGAACATTAATAGATCTATAGCATATCTAAAAAGATGCTCCTTCTCGATGCATTGCAAAAAGGATTCGTCAGTTTTTTATATAATAAATTATGAAATATATTTTAATCTGCATTACATTATTTTTCTGTGGATATTTCAATTTTAGCTGCTATGACAACAAGCCGGGAATTCTTAAAATAGATGTAAAAGGAATTATAACTGACATCTATCAAGACAGAGGTAACCATGAAGTTTATACATTTAATGTAGAGGCAGATAGTTGGTATGATGGAGCTTTTATAGCCGATTTCTATCCCAGATCATGGGAATATGCAGCAATTGGCGATTCAATAATTAAAAATAAGGGAGAAACTTTTATAACAATTAGAAAAAGTGATGGTTCCTCTAAAATATTTGAAACACGAGTCAAGTAAACTATATAAAGAAGAAAGAAGAGTATCAATTGATACTCTTCTTTCTTTTAAAGCATATTTGTGACTCTGGCGAGAATCGAACTCGCATCAAAGGAACCGGAATCCTCCATTTTATCCATTAAACTACAGAGCCATGATAGAAGGCACAAAAATATAAAATTATTCCGATTTTTGCGTCCTCTTATTCAAAACATATCGCTTCGTAAATAATCTATTACCAAAAAGCAGTATATTTGAATCAACTTAACCTATAATTATTAAACTAATGGATGTAAAAATAGAGCAAAGTTGGAAAGATAGGCTCAACGACGAGTTCCAGAAAGACTATTTCGCAAAACTAACCGATTTTGTAAGAAACGAATATCGTACCAAACAAATATTTCCACCTGCCAAATTGATATTCAATGCATTCGACCATACCCCTTTCGACAATGTGAAAGTAGTAATACTCGGACAAGACCCCTATCATAACGACGGACAAGCACATGGGCTCTCATTTTCGGTAAACGATGGCATACAAACGCCGCCTTCGTTGGTCAATATATTCAAAGAGATAAATCGTGACTTAGGGATTCCCATTCCACGGTCGGGAAACCTTACCCGTTGGGCTAACCAGGGAGTTCTCCTCCTCAACGCCACACTCACCGTACAAGCACATATGGCAGCCTCGCATCAGAACAAGGGATGGGAAACATTTACCGATGCAGCCATACGCCATCTTGCCGAAGAACGGGAAAATCTGGTATTTATGCTATGGGGATCGTATGCACAGAAAAAAGCCGCATTCATCGACCCTTACAAACACCTCATACTTAAATCGGTACACCCCTCTCCCCTATCGGCTCACAGAGGATTTATCGGAAACAACCATTTCAGTGAAGCAAATAAATACCTCTCGGCAAAAGGCATCAGCCCCATAGAGTGGTGAGTATGAGCATAAAATATCGAAATTAAAAACAAATCACTAATAATTTAAATATATGGGATTTTTCAATAAACTAAGAGGAGAATTAATTGATATAATTGAATTTCTCGACAATACACAAAATACAATTGTCTATCGGTTCGAAAGACATAACAACGAAATAAAAAACAATGCTAAGCTCATAGTACGCGAGGGGCAAATGGCAGTCTTTATAAACGAAGGACAAATAGCCGATACATTCACACCCGGCACATATACCCTCAATACACAAAATCTACCTATCCTATCTACCCTTAAAGGCTGGAAATACGGATTCAACAGCCCATTCAAAGCCGAAGTATATTTCGTTAGCACAAAGAATTTCATCGACCAAAAATGGGGAACTAAAAACCCTTTAGTACTTTCAGACAGTAGATTCGGCATGATCGAAGTCCGTGCATTCGGTATCTACTCATTCAAGATAACAGATGCACCTACATTTATCCGCGAGATAGTAGGAACAAATATGTCGTTCACGACAAGCCACATCAGCGAACAACTAAAAAGCATTATCGTAACACGCTTTTCGGATGCCACAGGAGAAGCGAATAAACCGATAGAAGAATATGCATCCAATCTGAACGAACTATCAGAAAGCATATTCGGATTCATGCACGACGACTTTGCCGCATACGGTATGGAAGTTACAAAATTCCTCATCGAAAACATCTCAATGCCCGATGAGGTCAAAAAAGAAATATTCGAGCTTAGCCGTCTCGACAAAATAGACCTGGATAAGCTGACAAAAATGAAAGCTGCCAAAGCAATGGAAGCCGCTGCCGAAAACCCATCGGGAACAGCAGGAATGGGTATTGGTTTAGGTGCAGGAATGGCAATGGCAAACACAATGGCTCAATCGATGGCGACACAAAGCACTCAAAATACGCCCCCGCCGCCCCTACCGACAGACACGGCATACTATGTAGCTGTAGGCGGACAACAATCGGGACCGTTCAACAAAGAAGGGCTGAAAGAACTGGTGGCAAAACAGATATTAACCAAAGAAACACTGGTATGGAAACAAGGTATGACGGATTGGGCTGCCGCAGAAAGCCAATCTGATCTTCAACAATTGTGGGGACAAACACCTCCGCCATTACCAAAATAAGCCTCCCCAACCCCTCCCAAGGAGGGGCTCTTTGTACACTCTCTTTGTATTCCTTCCCTTGGGGGAGGTTAGGAGGGGCTTTCAGTTCGGGATGACAGAGAGAAGAATATCACAACTTATAAACACTCCATATACCCTCTGCTCCCTCCCCTTGGGGGAGGTGTAGGAGAGCTAGAATTATAGGACATATCTTAAACTAAAACATGTCGGAAACAGACGAAAACATCAATATGAGCAATGCCACATTTCAGTGCATGAATTGTGGAGCCTCGCTAAAATATAAACCGGGCACAACGTTCCTGCATTGCGACTATTGCAATACAGATACCCCCATAGACATCAAACCTGTGGAAGAAGTTGTAGAACTCGACTTCGAAAAGTACGCAGGAGCCTATGAGGAGATAAACCTTAAAGCAACAAAAATTATAGGCTGCCGTAAATGTGGTGCAGAATCGACTTTCGATGAGAATACCAAATCGATTGCATGCCCCTATTGTAATACTCCGCTTATAGAATCGGATGCACACGAAGAGCGGCTCATACAAGCATCTTACATACTACCCTTTCATATAGCAGACGACTGCGTAAACGAACATTTGCACAAGTGGCTAAAATCATTGTGGTTTGCACCCAACAAACTAAAGAGAAGAGCCATGCAGACCGATCAGCTGCAAGGACTTTATATCCCTTGCTGGACGTATGATGCTCAAACCGAAACATCCTACACCGGAAAACGGGGAGATACCTATACCGTGACCGTAGGCAGCGGCAACAATAAGCGTACCGAAATCCGTACCCGCTGGACGTATTGCAGCGGTAATGTTTCTTTGTTCTTCGACGATATTATGGTATCGGCATCAAAACACATCAACCAAGCATTACTCGATCAGGTAAGCGGTGGAGGCGGATGGGATACAATAAACATGGTTGAAGCAGACAATCGCTTTCTCAGTGGGTTTTCGACCGAAAAATACACGACCAATCTGCGCGATGGCTTCAACACCGCCAAGAGGGTTATAAACGATAGGATAGACTCTGAAATAAGATATGATATTGGTGGCGACGAGCAGCAAATAGATTCTAAAGACACGAAAATCACCGATATTAAGTTCAAACTGATCCTATTGCCTGTCTACATATCTTCTTATACTTACAAAAATAAGCTATATAGTTTCTATATGAACGGACGAAACGGACATATAACAGGAAGCAGACCATATAGCACCATCAAAATTATACTGGCTATTATTGCGGGCTTACTTGCCATTGCAGGAATATATTATATGTATACGCAACAATAAATAGTATTATCTCTAACAAAAAAGGCTATCGAAAATAAAATTCCGATAGCCTTTCATTATATAAATCAGCACTATTGATTGCCTTAACTTTGATTTCTCATACAACGTACCGAAAACATGTTATTTCGAGAACCACCACTATAACTAACAGTAGAAAGAGCCGGGTCTAACGCACGTTTCCATGCATTGCTGGCACTATGGCTACTGCTCGACCAATAATGTGTTCCTGTACCAAAACCCTGAATACCTCCGTTGTTGGCAAAGCCGGACATAAAAATATTAAAACCACCCGCATTGGCGGCTTTACTCGTTCCCACAAGAGTCGTTCCGGTGGTAGTGCTTCGCATAGCTTGCCCATGGAAAGTACCCCGAGTAGCACTTGTATTAGTATAAGAAATAATACCACTTACACCAATAGTCGGTGTAGAACTAAATTTGATTGTATTAACAATAATTCCATTCTCCAGATTAGTCCACTCTCTGTCGCTAGGCAGATGCCAGCCTCTCGGGCAAGCACCCTGAACCCGTGCACCTTCATTCAGCCCCCCTTCATTAGCAGTACTTACTTTGGAGTTGCTGGCAGCTGCCCATGTATATAATAATCCATAAATGGTAGCATTAGCAGGAGTAGCAGCAGTTCCGGGATATTGCCAATAAGTAGAAGTATAATTTGTACCTGTATTGGTTGTAGGCCCACTTAATGCCTGAACAATCGTTTCACCATTATCACGTTGGGTATCGTAAGTTCTTGCTCTCAGATTGTCTGCCATCCAGACACCATCTTCGAAAGCACCATAGACTGGAACTTGAAGAGTTCCACTAGTAACAAAATTTGGAGTATTGGGATCACAAGAATAGCTATCCTTAGTCTCATAAGTATCTATTCTTTTATTTATTGCGACGTAAAAACGAGTATAATTATAGATTTCGTTATCCCGAGAATCGGTATAAGTACCTAAATAACCTAACGGATATTGTCCCCTATCTTTACCAACAGGCCAATCGGTAGCAATGGCGGGATCGAGGAATGTAAATACATTAGTCCCTTGAGATATAAGTGTTGTCATAGTAGCCCATGTCGGATAGTCTACAATAGGTTCCCATTTAGCTCCATCCCAAACATGCGTACCCGGACATAAACGATCCTGAGCATTAGTAGTTATTGTGGTCACATTATAGACGACCAAGCCGGTATGTATTGCACTATTATCACCTTCTGTTCCATCTGCACAGGGCTGTAGTGAATTTCTATTAACGAGAGTTACACGAGGTAAAATTAACCCTTTATCAGAATTCCCGTTAGGATTCTCTTTCAAGTCGAGTAATGCACCTTTCATCGGTTCCGTATATGTACCGATCGTTACCTGAGCATTCAATTCTGCGGTTAAGGTTAAGAAACAGAAAAGAAACAATAAAAATAATTTCTTTATAAATACTGTTATCATACAATATTGTAGTTTTAATTATAGAACATTAGAATAAGCATTTTAAAATCAACAAGACACAAGCATGAAATTCCACTGTTCCAAAAAAAGACAGAACTAATCAGCATATTCTCGTTTGAATACGGCAATAATGCAGCCGTTGTATTCTGGTACCAATTGAGCATTATAATTGAGTATTTGGGGCGTCAAAAGTACTCATTAGTACCATATATACAAAACAATCAACCTTAAATATTGTTCATTTAAGCACTTGTAATACACCCGAATACATAAAAAACAAAATAAAAAAAGGTTGCCGAAAATAATCGACAACCTTTTTATGATATAATAGTATTAGTATCTCTCTATGAGACGCGTAGCGATTTACCCGGACGCAAAACTGTTTTAGTTGTAATACTGTTCAGCGCACAAATCTTGCTTACAGAAGTACCATGTTTTCGGGCTATAGCACCAAGCGTATCTCCTTTTGTTATTCGATGATAGCCAACCGATCCCGAAGCATATTTATTTGTAGTGGTCTTTTTAGAACGGGTTGTACCCGCAGCCAAAGTAGCAGCTCCACGTTTCGATGCTCTGGTCGGATAATCAAACGAATTTGATGTTATCATATATGTATCTCTATGACATACCTTATTATCAAAATCGACTATTTCGATCGGATTGATAGGCTTACCTAAAAATCTGAATTCGAAATGAAGATGAGATCCTGTCGAACGTCCTGTATTTCCACCTAAAGCGATAGGATCGCCCGATTTCACCACATCGTCTTCTTCTACTAAGAATTTAGAAAGGTGACCATAAACAGTCTCCAATCCGTTAGAATGACGAAGTGCTATATAATAGCCATATCCGCGTCTTTCGTATTGCTTCAGACGTACTTTTCCGTCGAATGCAGCATAAATAGTATCTCCTACTTGCACCTTAAGGTCGATACCGTAATGCATACGGCGGCGACGAGGTCCGAAGTTAGAAGTAGTATGCCCCATGGTCGGCATTGTGAAATTAGATAAATCTACCTTGAACGTGTCAGGCACATTATCTATCGCACGATATGCATTAACATAACGATTGTTCCACACACCACCATATAATTCTTCTGCCGGAATTTCATCTGCAGCTAAAACGCGCTCTTCCTGTACTTCTTTGAGTATAGAAAGATCGCGTTTTATCTTTATTCCATCAGCATATAGATTGTTGTTTTGAACGATTTTGCTGTGACGTTGTTTGTAGGTTAACTCGACTCTGCTGTCGTCTGCTTCTGCACTCTTCTGAGCAAAGCTGCTCATAGGTAATAGAAACATAGCTGCTATAGGTAAGACCTTTAAGCGCTTCAGATTTTGTTTCAATAATTTTGTACTTTTCTGCATAATTTCTTTATATCTCGTCATTGGCATACAAATATCCAAAGACGGATGGTTTATACTCAAATAATTCATTCTCGTTAAAAAAACGTTTCAGCTCTACCTCTGCGGATTCGGGAGAGTCTGATGCATGTATTATATTCTCTTGCGAGCTTATAGACATATCCCCTCTTATAGTACCCTGTTCGGCATTACGCCCATTGGTAGCTCCGGTCATAGCCCGTACAACTTTGATAGCCTCAAGGCCTTCCCAGCATTGTACAATTACGGGACTGGCTTCCATAGAATTCTTGATACGGTTAAAAAAAGGCTCGTCTTTAAGATGAGCATAATGTTCGTATAAAATGGCATCATCAAGTTGAACCATTTTCATTCCGGCCAAGCGTAATCCTTTTCTTTCGAAACGGGAAATAACCTCTCCTATTAGTGCTCTTTGAACACACGAAGGCTTTAGTATAACAAGGGTTTTCTCCATATTTTGTTTCGAAATAAGTATGTTCTTTTTTGGGTGATGGGCAAATATAGGGTAATTTTCAATGCATTACAACTTTAAACTTCTTAAAAAATGTCATACACACACTCCGATTTGTATGTTGTACAACAGTTAACCCGATTAAAGCTACTAATAACAAGGAAGATAAGGATGCGTCACAAACACTCAGCTTATTAACTAATTATAACACTCTCTAATAAAAAATAACCCGAAAGGTCTTTTGGGCTTATTCGCTATTTTAACCTAAAAGCAACAATCGTAAAAACAGATATTGCCATTCTCTCTGTCGTTCCGAACTGAGAGCCCCTCCTTGGGGGAGGTTAGGAGGGGCTATCAGTTCGGGATGACTCTTATATTTGTTTTATAATTTACTATTCAAAAAGCAAGGTTAATTTTATTCTTTTGTTGTAAAAAAGTAGAGATTAACCGATTATCAAAAGTAAACTATGGGATGACATAAAGTTGAAACTTTATTTCTTGAATTAGACTTTTGATAATCAAGCTGAAGATACCATA
>NZ_JAAKEM010000048.1:0-12625 GCF_011039195.1 Dysgonomonas sp. ZJ709 | reverse complement strand
AGGAATTTATAATGTTAATATTTGTTAGTAAAATGCAGGGCTTTATTAGAAGCTCTAGCGGATTTTACTTAACCGGTGGTATACTTTTCAATTATTTTAGTGGACTACTTTTCAATTATATTATACAGTATACCTTTTATTCATCTTCTAAACCTACGTAATTCGCTGTAATTTAATAAAATTAGCACAGCTACCAAATCGTTATCTCTATATTCGAGGATAACATCTTGTAGCCTAAATATTAAATAGCTAGCTTAGTATTTAATTTTGTAGGCTGTAATTTATCAGATATTAGGAATATCAAATAACATAACGAAACAATCCCCTCAATATTTGCGGAGAATAATTTTCTTATGCGGAGAATAATATTTATATTTACCGCATAATATGCAGTGAATATGAAAAAGATATATATTTGGCAGCAAAAAGATTGGACTAACTTCAAATGGGATGATAAAATTATATCCTATCAACTGGGTAAAGTCAGGGCTTTACAAGGACGGCTTGTAGGCAAGATGAGTGCACTTGGCTTTGATTTAAAAAACAAAGCAATTCTAGACACACTCACAACTGAGGTTACTAAATCCTCCGAAATAGAAGGGGAAATATTAGATAGTGATCAGGTTCGCTCATCTGTAGCCCGCCACTTGGGGATGGATATTTCAGGCTTGACCGAAGTTGACCGATATGTAGACGGAGTAGTAGAGGTAATGATAGATGCCACACAAAATTATAATCTGCCCCTATCAGAAGAAAGGCTTTTTGGTTGGCATGCAGCACTGTTCCCTACTGGAAGAAGCGGTATGCATAAAATAACTGTGGGAGATTGGCGAAAAGACGAAGGAGGAGCAATGCAAGTTGTCTCTGGTGCAATGGGAAAAGAAAAAGTACATTACCAAGCTCCTGATTCGTTAGCTGTACCCAAAGAAATGAGTACTTTTCTATCATGGGTCAATGATGACAATAAGATAGACCCTGTATTGAAAGCAGCAATAGCACATCTATGGTTTGTCACCATACATCCATTCGATGATGGGAACGGACGTATCGCCAGAACAATAGCGGATATGTTCCTGACTCGTGCCGATGAGATACCACACCGATTTTATAGTATGTCTTCACAAATACGAAAACAAAGAAAACAATATTACGATATTTTAGAAAAAACGCAGAAAGGCAGCCCTGATATAACGGAATGGCTGACTTGGTTTCTGGATTGTTTGGAAATTGCCTTGATTGACGCTGAAAGCTCATTGGGCAGGGTTTTATTAAAAGCCAACTTTTGGGAAAAGAATCGTTTAGTAAGTATGAATGACCGCCAAACTAAAATGGTAAACTTATTATGGGATGGATTTGAAGGAAAACTGACATCATCCAAATGGGCTAAAATAAATAAATGTTCAACAGACAGTGCTTTAAGGGATATTCAGGACTTAATAAATAAAGGTGTTCTGCAAAAGACAGATGAGGGTGGAAGAAGTACAAATTATGAATTAATTGAAGAATGACATGGTAGCAGTTATCTTTTGTGGAATTCAGGCTACAGGGAAGAGTTCCTTCTACAAGCAAAACTTTTTTAAGACTCATGTTCATATTTCCATGGATTTACTGAAAACCAGAAATAGAGAAAATCGCTTTATTGACCTTTGCTTGGAAACTGAACAATCATTCTTAATTGATAATACGAATCCTTCACGGAATGACAGAGGCAAATATATTGAAAAGATTAGAGAGAAGAGAGACTGTAAACTAATTTGCTATTATTTTCAGTCTAAAATAGAAGATGCATTAAACAGAAATACCGAACGCATAGGCAAAGAAAGGATTCCAGATGTAGGAATTAAAGCAACTTTTAACAAATTGGAACTCCCTTCTTTTGATGAAGGCTTTGACGAAATATATTATGTTGAGTTAATCGAAAACAAATTCATTATTAAAAATTGGGAAATATGAATTTTAATGAGTTAGATAAAAAGATGCGGGTATTTGAAACCATTCATGATCTATGCGTTTCTCCCGAAATATACATTGTTGCCCGTATCGATGGCAGGGGTTTTACTAAACTGACAAAAGAGAAAGTATCTTTTGAAACACCCTTTGATGTTCGTTTTAGAGATTATATGGTAGAGACAACAAAGCATCTAATGGATTGCGGTTTCAAAATTATATACGGATATACCCAAAGTGATGAGATATCCTTATTATTTCACCTAAATGACAATGGCTTCTCCCGAAAAACAAGAAAACTTAATTCTGTATTGGCAGGAGAAGCCAGTGCTAAATTTTCAGTTTTGCTTGGACAGCCTGCTGCTTTTGATTGCCGAATATCCGAACTGCCAAACATAGACTTAGTTATTGACTATTTCCGATGGAGAAATGAAGACTCACACAGAAATTCTCTAAATGCTCACTGTTATTGGCTGCTTCGCAAAAACGGATTGTCTAAAACAGAAGCTACGAAAGAAATCTCAGGAATGAGTATTCCTGATAAGAATGAGTTATTGTTTTCACATGGAATTAATTACAACGAGCTTCCTTCATGGCAGAAAAGAGGAACTGGACTTTATTCTAAATCAGTTCAAAAAGAAGGGATAAATAAAAAGACGAAAGAAAAGACTATATACACCCGTAATGAACTTTATATCGAATATGAGTTACCGATAAAAGAACAGTATGAGCAATTATTAAGAGGTCTTATTAATGAAAAAATAGTCTGATTTTTAAAGTCCCGAATTTTATTTAAAATAGTATCTTCACTTTATCGCAAGACATTCAGTTTTTAGATTTGGCAATGGATGATATGTAAGCAGAATTACTATTAATTAATTTGCTTTTTTAGTTTAGAATCCTAACTTTGTAGGTATAGAATCTCAGCAAAAATATAATCGACAGCAAAACGTTGAAAATATTTCGTGGGGAAAATAGTGGGAATTACTTCCAAGTAATGCTCTGATTTGTAGACAGAATAACGTTTCTGCAAAATATAAAGATTCCCAGCGGGATCACAAACAAATGATGCAAAAAGAAGTAAATCCTTGATTTTCAGTAGAAAATCAAGGATTTACTTCTTTTGTACAAATAGGCAGAAAACGGTAATTTCAGGCAGTATAATCATGCCTAAATCGTGGACAAGCAAGAGAATGAAAAATGGTCCACGATTATGAGTATTAGTCGCTATTTGTCAGTAATTTACATCATGACTACTTGATGGTTTAAACGTAATTTTAACCACCAAAAAAGTAGTAAAATGAAACAAAAATCTTTCCATGTTTTATTCTTTCTCAAAAAGAATAAAATCAAAGCAAACGGAGAAGCACCAATCTCAATGAGAATCACTGTAGACAAGCGGTTCTGTGAAATGTTTATCCGAAGAAGTACACTTGTCGAGAACTGGGATCAGACCAAAGGGAAGCTTAAAACCAAAGACAAGCTATCCACCGAGATCAATATGTATATCGATACGGTCAGAGCCAAGATTCAGAATATTCACAGGCAATTAGAAGCCGACAATCTCGAAATATCAGCAAAAGAGATTTGTAACCGCTTTTGTGGTGTCGAGGAAAAGCAGAAAACCCTTATAGAAGTTTTTGAAGAACACAACAAGGAAATCAAACAACTGCAAGGTAAAGGGTATGCTCAAAAAACAATTGTCCGTTTTGAAGGTACAGTCCGATATTTACAAGAATTCTTAAAAAAAGAGTATAAGAAATCAGATATCAACTTAAAAGATATTGACCTACCCTTCATTCAAAAATTTGACATCTTTCTAAAGACAGAAAAAAACTGTGCCCAGAATACAGCTATTACCCGATTGAAGCAAGTAAAGAAGATTATGCGTATAGCATATTCTAATGACTGGATACAGAAAGACCCATTCACAACATACAGATTTAAATTTGAGGAAACGAATGTAGAGTTTCTTACACAAGAAGAACTAAATTCTATAATTCAAAAGGAGTTTACTATCGAAAGATTAAGTACTGTAAAGGATATCTTCCTCTTCCAATGTTTCAGTGGATTAGCATTTTCGGATATTGAACAATTAAAACCAGAGCATTTGGTTAAGGATAACAATGGCTCATTGTGGATTCGCAAGAATAGGCAAAAGACCAACAATATGTGTAATATTCCTTTAATCACGGTAGCAAAAGCCTTGATAGATAAATATGCAGATCATCCAACTTGCATAAAAAACGGAGTTCTATTTCCAGTTCCGAGCAATCAGCGCATGAATAGTTATTTGAAGGAAATTGCCGATGTGTGCGGAATTACGAAGAAGCTTAGCACACACGTTGCTAGGCATACAGCGGCTACCATTGTGTTTTTAGCCAACAAAGTCTCATTGGAAAATGTCGCTAAAATCTTGGGGCATTCCAACATTCGCACGACTCAACATTATGCGAAAGTATTGGATAGTTCCATAATGAGAGATATTCAAGAGGTGGATAAACAATTTTCGCTCTAGGCTTCTTTTCTTTCATCTGAACACAAATGTATAATCAGAGAATAATACAGCAAGGTCAAGCCCTTCGGGTTTACTCAAAGAATCTTCCTTTTTTCAAAAGAGTATTCTTTGGTAAAACCTTGCTTTTATTATTCTCTTTTTAAATGGAGTGTTTATCAGTTGAAAAAAGGAAGAATTATTCAATAGGGATACACATTTGAACTTTATAAGGCTGGGAGAATAATAATGTGCGTGCTTTAGGCTTATACATTTCATAGATATAGCTATCTCTGAACTTTAAGTTTCTTTTGATTAAAGTCAAGTACATGGTGTTCCACGCTTTTTCAAAATCAACATCAAATAACTCAAAAATGCCGACTAAATATTTTCCTTCATCAATAACCATTTTACTGATACCTCTTTCAACCTTAATGTTAGCAGGAATAGTAATACACACACTTTGACGATGCTTATCCAATTTTGTTACTGACGGATCATCGTGATAAACAGTAAATAATTTGACCTCTGGAATATTTAATAGGTTGTTTTGAGTAGCCCAATTTAGTAATTTGTCATAGGTTTCACCAATTTGAAAAAAATCACCAATATAACGAATATAAGCCACTTGATATGCTGGCATTTTCTTAATTTGAATATCAGCATTTTCAATAATTAAATTATGCTCAAATACTGAAGTCTCAGTTTCTTTATAGTCAATAGTGTTATTTGTTCTATTTACTAATTCTCCTTTAATATTATAGAACTGTTTATCTTTGACATAGATCGCTTTTTCGAATTTACGAAACTTTTGGGCTGTCATATCAAAGTGCTTTTTGAAAGCTCGATTAAAGGAAGTATAATTTGTGAAGCCACAACTATAAGCGATTTCTATTATTGAAGTATCTTTATTCTCTTGAAGTAGCCTTGCTACTTTTTCGATTCGTAGTCTAAGAATAAAATCGGCAGGAGTTTCTCCTTCCAAAGCTGTAAAGATTCTGTGAAAATGAAATGGAGAAAAGTTTGCATAATAAGCAATAGTATCAAGGTTTAGGGGTTTATCTATATTTTTCTCAATATAAATGATAACCGAATTAATTCTCGATATATAGTCATTTAAACTTATTTCCTTCCTATTTGCCATAATATTGTAAAACTACATAAAATACTCAAGTACATGTTAGCAAGAAATGTAAGTTTCTGATAATTAATTTGCTTTATTTTTATATTTAATACACGATTTGCCAATATGAAAGCGATTCAAAAAATAATATTATTCTATTTTTCTGGAACTGGAAATTCGAAAAGAGTTGCTCAATGGTTCTCTGAATTTGCTATGGAGAAGGGTATTTTCTGTCAATTAGTTGATATTGAAAATATAAATAGCAGTAGTTTAGAAATGATTGAACCTGATTGTTTAATAGGAATTATTTCACCCATACATGGATTCAATTATCCAAAAATCACACTCAATTTTATCCATAGACTTCCGAAAGGGAAGAATCGTGTGCTGCTGATGAATACTAGAGCAGGAATGAAAGTAAGGGGAAAAGTTACTCTCGGATTAACTGGAGTAGCTTTTATATTGTCCTCTCTTATTTTGAAGAAGAAAGGATATAAAATTATCGGAGAAATTCCCTTTGATATGCCTTCGAATTGGATTTCTATACATCCCGCAATCAGAGAGAAATCAGCACAATTTATTTTCGAAAAGAACTATATCAGAGCAAAGAAGCATTTCGAGAAGCTTTATTCACAGAATAGAAATTTTGTCGCACGAAAAGACATTATTCAGGATGTACTTATATCTCCTGTCTCATTTACTTATTATGCGATAGGTAGATTTTTCCTAGCAAAATCGTATTATGTTTCATCGGAATGTACAAATTGTAATTTATGCATAAAGCAATGCCCTGTTAAGGCTATTAAGAAAGTCAACGATCGTCCTTTTTGGACTTTTAGATGTGAAAGTTGTATGAAATGTATGAATAATTGTCCCACCAATGCGATAGAAACAACACATGGACTATGGATAGTCGTATTTTATTTTACTTCAGTCTTATGTACATATATATTCCATAACATCTTACCTGAATCTATACAATATTGGGCAGTGGACTTTTTATTTTTCAACGTAATATTAATTGGCTTGACAAGTGCATTTTACAGAGTACAGCAAGTTTTATTAAAAAATCGGTTTATCTCGAAATTAATTTCATTTACATCACTTACTCATTATAAATTTTGGAGAAGATATAAATGCAACTAGAATACAATCATTCGGCATACATGGATTTATCAAAATAGAATCCAATTTATTCACCATTTTAAAATTATGCTTATGAATGATCTATGTAAAACCGAGTTATTTAACTTATTAAAGAACAACTCACAAACAGTCGCAAACCAAGAAATGCAACAAGCCTATGAAAACTTTGTAGCAGAAGTATTAACCTTAAATCAATCCGAAACAGGCTATCAGACAGTCTTTCGATTATTGAATCTAACTCGTATAGAGCTCCAAGCATTACAAACACAAATCTTATACGAGCAGGGGAAAAAATGCGTTTAAAAATCAGTATTGTCAGAAAGTAATTACTGTTATTGACTCTGAATTAGTGCTATTGGAAACAAGATTCTCTCATCCTGAACGGTTTATTAAAGAACAAACATTCAAATCCGATTTATATATAATTCCTAAGTCAGATGATGGCTTGGGAATTATTAGTTTTGTAGAGTTGGTGGTTGCCTTATTCCTTCTTGGAGGAATATATATGAAAGGAGGACGTAAAGCGACACTGATCGAGATTGCAAGAGCCTTTGAGCAAATGTTCAATTTTAAATTTGGAGATATATACAAGAAACAAGTCAAGTTATTTGACCGCAAAGGGTACAATCTTACCAAACTATTGGATTCTTTACGAAACTTACTTAATAAAGAAAGCCGAAAGAGAAATAATGAAAAATAATGAACTTTTATTTCTTTGACTATTAACTTATTACAAATATGAAATGGGGAGGTCACTGGTGACCTCTCTTTTTATCTGTCCCCATTTGTCTGTCCTTTGCTTTACCAATCGATTGGAATTAATCAGATTATTAATTTCAAAAACAATGTATTATGTATTTAGATAATGAGGACTTTATTCAATGGATGGAGAAATTATCAAAGAAGCTGACAATTATAGGAAGTGACTTAAAAGCAATGATGGCAACAGGAGAAGCATTTGCCAATGATGATAAGCTGTTAGATAATCAGGATCTGGCATTTCTCCTAAAGGTCAGCTATCGGACTCTCCAAAGATATCGGGATAGTGGTCAACTTCGCTATTTTCTTGTCAGGCGAAAGACCTTTTATCGCATGGCAGATGTGAAAGATTTTATTCAATCCTATGCCTCGAAAAAAGAGATTGTGATGTTCAACAAGGGCATAGAAGAGGACAAGATACTGAAATGATTCTGCTTTCTTCCATCTAAGCAGAATAGAGCAAAATGGTGAGGGCTGTGTTTGGCTCATCACCCTCCCTAAAGACTCCGTATTTAGCAGAAACACCTTCGCTCAACCGCTCAGATTGTTTAGCTAAATTGAGCAAGAGGGAACTGGACTATCGTCCTGTTCTCCTCTTGCCCTGCGGGGCAAAGCCTTCGGCTTTAGTGCTTTATCTGAAAGCACTGTTATAACACTTGCTATAATTCGAATTGATATACAATTCTATTTGAGTAAGTTAGATATATGAATAACTATAAAATAGTTATAACAATGGAAAAACAGAATAGAAAAACTATATTTACCACCATAGCGATAGATAAGGAAACGGACAAAATAATAGAGAAACTCTGTAAACGATATTCACTGAAAAAAGGAGAAATTACAAAATTAGCTTTTCTGTATCTGGATAAGGCAAATATCAATCCAAGTGAAGTTCCTGAATCAACAAAAGCGGAACTAGCGAAGATCAATAAACGGCAGGATGATATTATCCGTTTTATCCGACACTACGAAGAAGAACAACTCAATCCGATGATACGCACAAGTAATTCTATAGCCGTAAAGTTCGATACAGTTGTTAAAACTATATCCGAAAAACTGGATTCAGAAATAGCCAACTCAAAAGATACGCTTGTTAACGTATTGAGGAAGTTGGATGAACAGTTCGGTAAAGTAGCCGATGTTATAACAAACCATTCCAAAGTTATCAACAGCCTATCCCAAGTACAGCAGAGGGATAATAAGAAGCTACTAAAGCTGATCTCTCTTTATTCGGAGTTGTCAGCCTGTGGAGTGATGGATGGTAAACGAAAAGAGAACCTAAAGTCTGAAATTATAAATCTGATAAATGAAAAGTAAGCCATGAATGTAGACTTTCCGCCACCGTCTAAGGGTACATATAACAATGCAGGCAGTAGCCGAAGATTGGCATCGTACCTTGAACACGAAGATATGGAGCGTATGGAGAAAGGTATTTATACCGAAGGCTTTTTCAATCTGACGGAAGATAACCTATATAAATCACAAGTAGTAAAAGATATAGACGGCAATATCGGTCAGCTACTAAAAACGGATGCCAAGTTTTATGCTATTCATATTAGTCCATCGGTTAAGGAGTTGCAAGCAATGGGCAATACCGAACAGAAACAAGCCGAAGCCATGAGAAGATATATTCAGGAAGTGTTTATTCCAGAATATGCCAAGAACTTCAAAAAAGGTTTGTCCGCAGAAGATATTAAATTCTATGGCAAGATACATTTTGATAGAAGCAGATCAGATAGTAACGAAAATAATATGCACTGTCATTTGATAGTTAGCAGGAAAGACCAATCGAATACTAAGAAATTATCTCCATTAACCAATCATAAAAACACAAAAAAAGGAACGGTTAAGGGAGGTTTTGATAGGACGAATCTCTTTCAGCAAGTAGAAAAAGGCTTTGATATCTTGTTTAACTATGACAGGCAATTAACAGAAACCTTTGAATATTGTAACACAATGAAGAACGGCAGTATAACTGAACAACTTAAAATGCAGGAACGACAAATTGTCGATGAAAGAAAAGATAGGCAAATAGGCTTAGATGTAGATAAGCAGATAGGCAAAAGTGCAGACGAGAAACAAAAGATAGATGTTGACAGACAGCAAGAGAATAAGAATCGAAGTAAGGGATTGAAAATGTAATTAAACGTGGATAAATTGGAATATAAAACATATGCATCTCATATATTTTTGTAACTTGCATAAGTTAATCATTATTAATTCTAAATCTTGACTTATGAATAGAAGAACTTTACTTGAAGGAGATCGCCTCAAAAAAGGGACTTTACGTTTTTTAAATATCCGTATTTTACCAAACGAAGGGCAGAATGATTATATTAATTTGTTTCACAAACTTTTTGAAAAAGATTATGCAGTACTTGTACGTAGAGAAAAATACATAGTTTTTAATTCATTATTATCATATTTGGATGGTCGAGTATTACAAGGAAAATTAGTAGAATATACAGGTCTTGAACCAAATGGTTTTCTAGATTTATTACGCAAAGAAAGGGTTGAGAATCCAGAGGGATTTGATAATTTAGGTGCAAATCATCGAACAACCTTTTTTTATTTTATCCCTGAAGCTCATAGATTTGCAATTCTGAAGAATAGCTCAATTAGTCCATCTGCAATTAAGAAATATTTTGAAGGGGCAACAAGAAGATATTTAGATGAAGAAAATATTCTAGAGCAAGAAATATTTATTGATATTGAAACCTCTAAAGACTTTATTGATATTATTGAAGGTGCTTTCAAAGTTTTATCTATAAAGAGTGAGTTCACTTATAGTAATAGAGATTTGTCGGAAAAATTCACTAAGATTTTTCAAAATAAGATTGAAAGTTCGGGAGCTAACAAAGCTAATGTTGGACTTCAAGCTCCAAGGGGAGGTAATATTGATGTAGGTGATGATTCTTTAGGGAAAGCGATAATAGAAACCGCAAAAAGTAATGGAGAAGTTGAGGCTAGAATAATAAAAATGGAGGGAAGTAGCCCAGAAAAGGTATATACCGAAGATTATCCTAAAGAAGAAAAAATATCTTATACATTAAACTCTATACATAATGTTGTATATAATAAAATAATGTCATTATTTAGATAAAATAAAAGATGCCAAAATTTGGGTGGAAGGGAGTTTTTGAGCACTATACTTTAGGGGATTTTTATGAAGATTCAAAGTTGTCATTTATTATATCACTAATAATATGCTTACTTATGTTCTTTTTTAAAGAGGTCTCGATGTATATTATTTTAAAGGAAATTCTATCAACTTGCTTTACTTTAATTCCTAGTATACTTGCTTTTTTGGTTGCAAGCTATGCTATAATTACATCTTTCTTTAGTAGCAATAAAGCAGATCAGTTATCTGAGACCGACGAAGGCAATACATTGTTACACGATTTAAATTCGTCATTTTCTGCTGCTATTTATTTTCTGATTATCACTCTCTTACTTATCATTATTATAAAATTTGTTGCTATTCTGGAAATTCCCTCCATGTATGAAGTTGAAGTCAACTCAATTTGTGCTTTTCTAATAATATTCTTTCTGTTATTTTCTATATTTAGAATAAAAGATGCGGTTTCGGATATATATAGTATTGGTAAGGCTTCTATTCTTTTACGACCGTGCACTTATTCAGATGAAGACAAGAAAGAGGAAATAAAAAAAGGTAATAATAATTCAAGTAAAGCTCTAAAGACAATTAAAAAAAAGAAAAAGTAACCACTTCTACAAAATCCAACTTCACCAACTCCCATTCTTTCCCTTTCAGGCAGATAGGATCAATATCCTCATCGGCAGAAGTGAAATCTGTAAAATTAGCAATAATCTGATCCCGATCATGAGTATATTCATGGCGTTGTTGATGTAGCTCTAACATTTGAGGAATTGTGTAAGTATTCAAAAGTTCGTGTAAATCCCAAAAGTCCTTTTTGCGACCACCACGAGAAACAACATCGACTTTCATAGCAACAACATCGTCAAGACTTGCAATCCGAATGTTATCGATAATATCGCAAGGATCAATAATCTCATCATGGTAATATAAATCGACCTTTATATTTTCATCTTCCGACTCTCCAACATAATATGACCGGCCAAAACCTATAAGATCGGTTTTGTCCGTACAGTAATAATAGGGGTAATTCTCCTGAAAGAATTTTTCATAAACAGAGAAGTTCAAGCTGCCATAAGGAGCATTGGTAAATAAGTCTATATCGACCGATATTCTATGCCCTAACCGTAAACTAAGGGAAGTACCACCAACCAAATAGAACGGTTCAAATATAGGATTAGCCATTATATCGTTGAGAGTTTTTCTCAACAAAGGTGTGACAGTTTCATAATGAAGTGTGATAGCCATCGTTTTGAATTTTATTTCATTGATAGATTATAATATCGGGTAATTTCCTCAATTTCGTCTTTACTTCCTCTTTCAAAAACACGTTTAATTACAGCATTTTTGTATTTAGCCCAATTGATTTTATTAAAATCGGTATCCCAAAATAAAGACTTGCGAATATGAGGGGCTTCTGTATAAATATTTGCTAGCTCTTTATCCTTAAACTGTTTTATATCATAATGGGTTTGAAGAATCGCAAAAAAACCTTCCTCATACCCTAATACCTGATCTATTTTAAGAGCCTGTTCAGTAGTTAGATCACGTCTACCTGCTATAATCGCATTAATGGTTTGATATGGAATAGCCGTTTCCTCAGCCAACGCACGTTGAGTGAGGTTCTTCTTATTCAGTTCTCTTTCGATAAACTTTCCCGGATGAATACCTTTTATTATTTCAATGAGATTATTCATAAACAACACTTTTTACAAAGATAAACAAATATGTTTACTTTTAGTTTATTCTATCAAAAAAATTACTACCTTTACAGTACCGCCACAAGAAGTTGTGAAGTAAGCAGAAAAATAGTGAAATACAATCGTAGCCTAAGTCAAGGACTACTTTTTAGACATCATGTAAACTGGCTTGTATAGCTGAGTTGAAGATATAAGACCCGTCCCAGCGGGATCACATAAAGATCAGAAAATCAACGACTTATTTCTGACAAAACAAGACAAAACTCTCTAAGATAGATTCTTAGGGAGTTTTTTTTATTCTCTCCCCAAGACATAATCAGCCATTTAAATGCCGA
>NZ_JAAKEM010000047.1:0-17377 GCF_011039195.1 Dysgonomonas sp. ZJ709 | reverse complement strand
GCCCATATACTGAAATATTGAATTAGTCTTTTAACCCTAAGTAAAGATAGGGAATACTATCCGGAAATCCATGCAACTATTGTTCTTATTGAAAACTGCTAATGAAATTTAGGTATATTCGGGTTAGGTCCGTATGCTGTTAATTCGATTTGATTAGGTCACATAGGAATTTAAACACTCTCTAACTAAATACTGATGAGTGCTTAAATATTGAGTTGGGTTTTACAACCGAGGGTCATTTGTATAAGTTCTTTAAAAAGCAAAAAGGTATATAACCGAGCGAATTTAGGAAAAATAATATTGAAAGTATTTTATAATAGGGTCAAACATAAATTATTATAATAAGATCACCCTTTTCCCTCTGCCGACGATAAAGTTCATTAATCACATCTCTATTAGCTTCGAGATGCTCTCATAAAACAGTATCAACATAGTGGAAAGGACAAAAACGGTTGTTATTCCTGATGATGTTTTACAGGAACATTTGGATAAGGTAATCATCGCTCAATACAAAGCGGGGAATGTGGGTATTTATTCTATTACGGTGACAGGGAGTAAAATATCAAAATGTTTCTAAAATTTTAACACAAGAAAAGGAGCATCACTGCCACAAGTGATCGGAAGAAAAATCCGATCACTTTTTGTTTCTACATTTTAAAGAAAATAGAAGGATCTCCTCCACACCTTACAACAATCATATATATAATCAGATTCCTCATTTGTGTGAAAAAAATATATTGGGAACGGTTGCACAAAATGGGAACGGTTGCGGGAACGATTGCCTTGAACATTTACCTTAAATATTTAGTTTATAATATATTATAGTTGTAAATTTAGATACATAAAGTCTAAGCTAGTTATTAAATAAAATCATTCAAAAATGAAAACACAGGAATATCAGGCGAAGCAGTTATTCACGGATTATGGGATTCTAATTCAGCCCTTTATCCTATGTCAAACTACACAAGATGCAGTTGAGGCATACAGAGTATTAAATGCACCACTAGTGGTTGTAAAAGCACAAGTACTGACAGGGGGAAGGGGAAAAGCCGGAGGAATTAAACTGGCAAAAGATGAACACGAAGTTCTTGAATATTCACAAAAAATACTTAACCTGATGATCAAAGATTTTCATGTTGAGAAACTTATCGTAAATCCGGCTGTCAATATACAATCCGAATATTATGTGAGTTTTACCATAGACCGGAACACAAAATCAGTAAAACTGATTATGAGTGCCGAAGGAGGAATAGATATTGAAGATGTAGCCCAAAACACTCCCGAAAAAATACACCAATTTGTCATAGATCCATTTATTGGCATACCCGACTATTTAGCTCGTAAATTTGCATTTCTCTTTTTTAGCGATATTCTACTAGTTAACCAAATGGTCAGCATCATTCAACATCTATATCGTTTATTTATCGAAAAAGATGCTTCCCTGGCAGAGATCAACCCACTGGTTGTTACTAAAGAAAATGAATTGATAGCTGTGGATGCCAAAATGGTTTTTGATGACAATGCTTTATATCGCCAACCTGAAATAAATAATTTGTATGACCCTACTGAAGAGGAAAAGACAGAACTCTATGCCAAAGAGAAAGGATTTAGTTTTGTGCATTTAGACGGCGAAATAGGTTGTATGGTAAATGGAGCCGGATTAGCAATGGCTACAATGGATCTCATAAAACTTTATGGTGGAAACCCTGCCAATTTTCTGGACATAGGAGGTAGCTCCAATCCTCAAAAAGTAATCGATGCCCTAAATTTACTTCTAAAAGACACACAAGTCAATGTTGTCCTTATCAATATATTCGGAGGTATAACCCGATGTGACGATGTGGCTAACGGTTTACTTAAAGCATTTGAAAAGATAGAAACTAAAATACCTATTATTGTGCGTCTGACAGGTACAAACGAATTGGAAGGGCGTAATTTATTACAAGGCTCAAAGTTCAAGGTTGCTCAAACGATGAGCGAGGCTACTCGTATGGCTGTCGAAATTAGTAAACAGTAAATTCAAAACTAAAAAATCAAACGCTATGAGCATACTTATAAGTAAATCAACGCGACTAATAGTACAAGGAATAACAGGGCGTGATGGGAGTTTCCATACACAAAAAATGATAGACTACGGAACTAATATTGTGGGGGGAACATCTCCGGGTAAAGGAGGAACCAGTGTACTCGGAGTTCCTGTTTTTAATACAGTATACGATGCTGTAGAAAAAACCGAAGCGAATACATCCGTTATATTTGTTCCGGCTCGTTTAGCTGCCGATGCGATTATGGAAGCAGCTGATGCAGGGATAAAGCTGATTGTATGCATATCTGAAGGTATGCCAACTCTCGATGCAATAAAAGCATATCGTTATTCTCAACAGAAAGGATCTGTGCTTATTGGTCCTAATTGTCCCGGATTGATGTCGCCCGATGAATGTCTTGTTGGAATACTACCCGCACAAATATTCAAGAAAGGAAATATCGGTGTTATTAGCCGAAGCGGTACACTTACCTACGAAGTGGTTTATCAGCTTACTGCAAATGGCATGGGACAATCTTCTGCCGTGGGGATGGGAGGCGACCCTGTTGTAGGACTCTATTTCTGTGAATTGCTACAGATGTTTCAAGATGATCCCGAAACCGAAGGAATCGTGATGATTGGCGAAATAGGAGGGAATGCAGAGGAGCTGGCCGCCGAATATATAAAAAAACATATAACTAAACCTGTTGTTGGATTTATAGCCGGACAGGCAGCCCCGTCAGGAAAACAAATGGGGCATGCCGGAGCTATCATATCCAGCGGTGCAGGAACGGCTGCCGAAAAAATATCGGCTCTCGAATCGGCAGGTGTACCTGTTGCTAAAGAACCTGAGGAAATCCCTTCATTATTGAAATCAAAATTAAGTAAATAACAGTTGTCTCACAGTAAACACATTCAAAATTATGGTTGTTACCACTATTGAGCAATTAGATGCTCTGATCAAAAAAGTAAAAAAGTCTCAACGAGAATATGCAACATATACTCAGGAGCAAGTAGACAAAATTTTCCATGCGGCAGCTATTGCAGCCTCTGCTATGAGAATCCCTTTAGCTAAAGCTGCTGTTGCAGAATCGGGCATGGGGATTGTAGAAGATAAAGTGATAAAGAATTTATTTGCATCGGAGTATGTTTATAATAAATTCAAATCTGAAAGAACCTGTGGAGTTGTCGAAGAAAATGAAGAGATGGGAACAATTACAATTGCTGATCCTGTAGGAGTAATATGTGGGATAGTTCCTACAACAAACCCGACATCAACAGCAATTTTCAAAGCACTCATCAGCTTAAAAACTCGGAATGCAATTATCTTTTCGCCGCATCCCAGAGCCAAAAAATCGACAAACGATGCAGCCAGAATTGTTTTGGAGGCTGCCGTTGCAGCCGGTGCGCCCCCCAATATAATCGGGTGGATCGATGAACCATCTATCGAACTGTCAAATCAGTTGATGCACCATCCTGATGTAGATATTATTCTTGCCACAGGAGGGCCGGGAATGGTAAAGGCAGCTTATAGCTCGGGTAAGCCCGCATTGGGAGTTGGAGCCGGAAACACCCCTGTCGTTATAGATGAGACAGCAGATATCGATCGGGCTGTGGCATCTATCTTGATGTCCAAAAGCTTTGACAATGGTGTCATTTGTGCATCAGAGCAATCAGTAGTTATTGTTGAAAAGGTATATGATGCGGTTTTGAAACGTTTTGCCGAGTTGGGTGCATACCTCCTTAAAGGAATAGAGCAACAAGCAATACGCGATATAATACTCGTAAAAGGAAACATAAATGCGGCAATAGTAGGTCAGTCAGCTTTCAGAATTGCTGAGCTGGCAGGATTCAAAGTGCCGAAAAAAAGTAAGGTGTTAATAGGGGAAGTATCGGAAATCAGTCAGAGTGAACCATTTGCTCATGAAAAGCTGTCTCCTGTTTTAGCAATTTATAGTGCCAAAAATTTTGGTGATGCAGTAAACAAAGCTCAACTATTGATAGAACTGGGAGGCCTGGGGCATACTTCGGTACTATACACCGATCAGGACAATAATGCGGACAGAATTGCCGAATTCGGATTAAAATTGACAACAGGACGTATCCTGATTAATTCGCCTGCATCGCAAGGAGCAATTGGCGATTTGTACAATTTTAATATGTCACCTTCATTAACATTAGGTTGCGGATCATGGGGCGGAAATTCGATTTCCGAAAACGTTGGTCCTAAACACCTCCTGAATAAAAAAATAATTGCAAAAAGAGAAGAAAATATGTTATGGCTTAAATCACCGCAGTCAATCTATTTCCGTCGGGGTTCATTACAAACCGGATTAAATCAGTTAGTAAAAAAAGGCGATATGAAAAGAGCCATTGTTATTACAGACAGCTTTCTCTATAACAATGGATACGTAAAACTGATCTCTGATATTCTTGTTCCACAAGGAATCAGCGTCGATGTTTTTTCAGGAGTTGAAGCCGATCCTACTCTGAGTGTAGTCAACAAGGGCGTTGAACAAATGAAAGCCTATAAACCTGATACAATCATTGCTTTGGGGGGAGGTTCTCCCATGGATGCTGCCAAGTTGATGTGGCTGATGTATGAACATCCCGAGGTGAAATTTCAAGACTTGTCTATGCGTTTTATGGATATCCTCAAACGTACATATCCTTATCCCGAATTAGGCGAAAAAGCGAAGCTTGTATGTATAACCACAACATCGGGCACAGGGTCGGAAGTAACACCATTTGCTGTAGTCACAGATGATGAGACAGGGAAGAAATATCCATTGGCAGACTACTCTCTTATGCCCCATACAGCTATTGTAGATGCCGATTTAGTAATGAATATGCCAAAATCTCTATGTGCATTCGGGGGTGTCGATGCAGTGACTCATGCTATCGAAGCATATGTGTCAGTTATGGCAAACGAATTTACCGATGGTCAGGCATTACAGGCTCTCAAACTATTAAAAGACTATTTGCCTAGCAGTTATAAAGATGGAGCTAAAAATCCGATAGCTCGCGAACGTGTGCATCATGCTGCTACATTAGCCGGAATAGCTTTTGGCAATGCTTTTCTAGGCGTTTGTCACTCGATGGCACACAAAATCGGAGCAGCATTTCATATCCCTCACGGATTGTCCAATGCACTTATGATCTCCAATGTGATTCGCTATAATGCAAATCCCAACCCGACCAAACAGGGTACGTTCAGCCAATATTCTCATCCTAAAGCGCATCTTCGCTATGCCGAAATAGCAGACCATCTACAATTAACTAGTGCTAAAGATGCTGTAGATGTAAAAGTTGAAAAACTTATTGCTTGGATTGAAAATCTGAAAGAACAACTGAACATTCCGAAATCGATTAAGGAGTTTGGAGTAGACGAGAAACTTTTTCTTGAAAAAATCGACTTATTAGCCGATGATGCATTCGATGACCAATGTACAGGAACAAATCCCCGCTATCCACTCATTTCGGAGCTAAAGCAAATTTTGCTGGATACCTATTATGGTAGAGAATATAAAGAAGAAAATTGAAAAACTTATTAAAAAAATAGACCTATGAAATTTTTTATCGACACGGCTAACCTCGACCAAATTCGGGAGGCCAATGATCTGGGAGTACTCGATGGTGTAACTACCAATCCCTCATTGATGGCAAAGGAAGGAATAAAAGGAGCAGATAATCAGCAAAAACATTATCTCGAGATCTGCAAAATAGTAGAAGGAGATGTGAGTGCGGAAGTAATTGCAACCGATTATGAAGGAATTATTCGCGAAGGTGAAGTTTTGGCAAACCTTCATCCTAATATCGTAGTGAAAGTTCCTTGTATCGAATCCGGCATAAAAGCAATCAAGTATTTTAGCCAAAAAGGCATCCGAACAAATTGTACGCTGATATTCTCGATAGGGCAGGCACTACTTGCAGCAAAAGCCGGTGCAACCTATGTCTCGCCTTTTGCGGGCAGGCTCGACGATATTGCCAGCGATGGTATAGGGCTGATTCGTAGCATTGTCAGTATGAATGCTACATATAGTTTCGAAACGCAGGTTCTGGCAGCCTCCATCCGAAGTGTACAGCATATAATCCAATGTGTCGAAGCAGGTGCAGATGTAGCTACTTGTCCATTGGCTCCTATAAAAGGGTTGCTTAAACATCCATTGACCGATAGCGGACTCGCAACTTTTTTAGCCGATTACAAAAAAGTGAATGGATAAATATACGCAAGCAGGGCTAATTACTAAAGAGGATAAAATCCATTTTATCCTCTTCCTTTTTTAAGTAGACTGTCTGATAACTATTTCGGCATCTAAGATTATAGTTTCACAAGACGACTCGGGGTCATTAATTTTCTTTATTATTTGTTCAGCAGACACCCGTCCCATTTTTTCGAAAGGTTGCTGTATAGCGGTTAGTTGTGGGGTTACGATAGTGCTTAAATAAGTTCCCGAAAATCCGCAGATCGCTATTTCTTCGGGCACCTTTATTCCTTGCGATTGTATATAACTCAGTGCTCCTATTGACAAAGTTTCTCCAAAACTGAAAATAGCATCGAAGGGTATTTTTTTTCTTAGAAAATCCCTTATTACACGTTCGCCTTCCGAACGTTCATTTTCACCTTCTATTAACAATTCGGGATCGAAGGGTATTTTAAATTTAGCCAAAGAATCCTTATAAGCCTTTTTGCGTTCTTCGGTATTGGGGATTCTCGCTGGTCCTGCAAGATGAAGAATACGTTTGCGTCCCGATCTGATCAAATGCTCCATCATAAGCATCGATTTGACGTAATCGTTTACAATAACCTTGCATGCATGGATCTTAGATGGTACACGATCGAAAAAAACAATAGGAATACCCTCTTCCTGTAAACGGAAATACTCCTTCAGGTTTATATCACTATGACATA
This sequence comes from Dysgonomonas sp. ZJ709, assembly GCF_011039195.1. Lineage (NCBI taxonomy): Bacteria > Pseudomonadati > Bacteroidota > Bacteroidia > Bacteroidales > Dysgonomonadaceae > Dysgonomonas > Dysgonomonas sp. ZJ709. The sequence goes on along the minus strand of NZ_JAAKEM010000047.1, from coordinate 10,442 downwards.
CACTCATAATAATACCATCTACCCTATAGTTCTCCATCAACTTCAGATTATACGATTCGGCTTGAGGGTCTTCGTGCGATTGTGTAATGATAACTTTAAACCCTTGCTCATCCAGTACCTTCTGCGCACTCATGATTACATACATGAAAAAGGGGGTAACCATTTCGGGAACAATAATTCCGACAGTCTTACTCTGTTGCATACGAAGGTTTGCAGCTATATCGTTACGCTTATACCCCATTTTATTTGCTAATGCCACTACTTTTTCACGTGTCTCCTTACTCACATTACTATCGCCTGATAATGCTCTCGATACAGTAGATTTTGAAATATCGAGTTCTTTGGCAATATCTTTAATAGTAGTGTATTTCATGATTTTCAGCTTTTTAGTTTCTTAAATATAAGCTTTTTTTTCCATATCTCAAAATAGGGAACGATTGCGGGAACGATTGCATTAATTGGGAACGATTGCGGGAACGATTGAAATAACAAGATATGTTATATACACTGATTTCCAATTTTATAAGCCATATTTTAGTATTCGGATAATATATCCTAATTAATCTTTTAAAAAAAATATCATGAATACAATTGAATTACCGAAAAAAATGAGAGCAGTGGTAGCCTATGCACCGGGTGATTATCGTTTCGAAGTGGTTGACACACCTCGGGCGGGGGAAGGCGAAATGATACTTAAAGTAGAGGCTTGTGGCGTATGTGCAGGCGATACAAAAGCTTTTGGTGGTGCACCCAGCTTCTGGGGAGGCGACGGAAGCCCTTCTTATATCAAAGCACCCATGATACCCGGGCACGAATTTGTAGGGACCGTAGTTGAAATGGGATCGAGAGTAAAAGGGAACTGGAAAATAGGCGACCGTATTTGTCCTGAACAAATAGTGCCATGTGAAGAATGTATGTTTTGTAAGACAGGACGGCATTGGATGTGTGAAAAACACGACCTCTATGGATTTCAGAATAATGTAAACGGAGGAATGGCTGAATATATCAGATTGACAAAAGAATCGTTAAATTACCTTGTTCCGAAAGAACTTCCAATTGAAAAAGCGATCCTTATTGAACCTTACGGATGTTCGTTCCATTGTGTGAAACGTGCCAAAGTAGGTGTTACAGACGTTGTTGTGCTTTCCGGAGCCGGAACTCTGGGCTTGGGAATGGTCGGGGCAATCAAGCAACATAATCCAAAATGTTTGGTTGTGCTCGATATGAAAGACGAACGTCTTGAATTGGCTAAGAAATTTGGAGCCGATATTGTACTGAATCCGTCGAAAACCGATGTCGTAAAAGAAATTAAGGATATGACAGGAGGTTATGGCTGCGATATTTACATAGAGGCTACAGGACACCCGTCGAGCGTTCGTCAGGGACTGGAAGCAATCCGTAAAATGGGAACTTTCGTTGAGTTCAGCGTATTTGGAGAATTAGTTACAGTAGATTGGAGTATTATCAGCGATCGTAAAGAGCTGGATATTTTAGGTGCACACCTTAGCCCATACTGTTATGATACTGTGATAGAATGGCTAGGAAACGGTAAATTACCGAGTGAAGGCGTAGTGACTCACAAATTTCCACTTGAAAAATGGGAAGAGGCTTTCCGCTTAGCTACAACAGGAGAAAACGGAGCATTGAAAATTATTCTCGTTCCCGATATGCAATAAATACAAGCCATACTATACTCAGATATGGAGCCGGAATAGAACTGATCTTTTCTGCCAATAGTGCCGGCTCCTTTCATCAGTTTTATAAAAAATATTTAGATGTATCGAAAAGATATATCGGGGCATTCTATGCTCTTAAAAAACCAAGAAATACCATGCAAAGAATATTAAATAATCCGGATAATATAGTGGACGAGATGCTTTGCGGCTTTCTGAAAACGCACAGCGATATAGTTGAGGAAACAGCAAACTCTCGAGTTGTGAAGTCTGTCAAACCTGTTATAGAGCGTGTAGGTGTAGTTACAGGAGGAGGTTCGGGGCACAAACCTGCATTTATAGGATATGTCGGAAAAAACATGTGTGATGCTATTGCCGTTGGCGAAATTTGTTCTTCACCCACAGCTGTCGCATTTCTCGATGCCTTCAAAGCAGCCGATGGAGGTGAAGGTGTGGCATGCCTTTACGGAAACTATTCAGGCGATAATATGAATGTGAAGATGGCTGTAAAAATGGCGGCTAAGGAAGGTCTAGAGGTAAAAACAGTTGTTGCAAACGATGATGTAGCCTCAGCTCCGAAAGACCAACGGGAAAAGCGTCGTGGAGTGGCCGGTGAGATTCTGATGTGGAAAGTGGGTGGTGCGAAAGCCAATATGGACGGATCGCTCGACGAAGTAATTGCAGCAGCACAGAAAGCCATTGACAATACACGCAGCGTTGGTATTGGTCTTACACCATGTGTATTACCTGCTGTTGGACATGCGAATTTCGAAATCGAACCGGGAACAATGGAAGTGGGAATTGGTCATCACGGCGAACCGGGTATCGAAGTATGTGCTTTGGAGACGGCAAACGAAATGGCTAAACGTATGGTAGATGTAGTGCTTCCCGATTATCCATTTGTCGCAGGCGATGAGGTTGTGATTTTGGTGTCAGGGCTTGGAGCTACTCCGGTTATGGAACTTTACGTTCTTTATAACGAAATCGAAAAACTGATCTCAGAAAAAGGAATCAAGATTCACCGATCGTATGTGGGAAATTATTTCACATCGCTCGAAATGATGGGAGCTACACTCACTGTAATGAAACTGGATGACGAACTGAAAACTCTGATCGATATGCCTGCCAACAGTGTAGGACTTAAACAATGCCGATAGTTTACAAATACAACGAAACAATATGAGAACATTTAATAATAACGAAGGTAAACCCATTCTGATGGCTATGGTAAAAGCCATTCAGGAAAATAAAGGATATTTGAGCGAGGTAGACGGACTGATTGGAGACGGCGACCATGGCATGAATATGAACAAAGGCTTTACTGTTTTCGAAACCCGTATTAAGGATAAAGACATTTCTTTCACTGAAGGTTTGGACGAACTCGGTACAATTCTTTTAACTGAAATCGGAGGATCGATGGGACCTATTTACGGGACAATATTAATCGATATGTCGGATGTAGGTAAAACGTTTGAGAAAATAGGGTTGAAAGAATTCAGCACTATGCTTGCCGCCGGATTGGAAGGACTAAGCGGAATTGTTGATGCTAAAGTCGGCGATAAAACCCTGGTCGATACACTTGCTCCTGCTGTTGACTCTTTGAGCAATGCTGTGGCAGAATGTAAATCGTTCTCAGTAGCATTGGCAGAAATGAAAATAGCAGCTGAACAAGGCAAAGAATCTACAAAAGAGTTAGTCGCAAAGTTTGGTCGTTCAAGCCGCTTAGGCGAACGTTCAAGAGGTGTTATAGATGCAGGGGCAACATCCTGTTGTATTATCCTCACGGCGATAGCTGATGCTATAGATATACTGTTGTCTGAAAAACATGAACTTGCATAATAATCCTAAAAACAAAAAGCGATGAAAATAGCAATCGGTTGCGATGAAGCAGCATACAGTCTAAAGGTTGAGCTGATTAAACATTTAGATAGTAAAGGTATCGAAGTGAAAGATTTTGGAGCTAATGCCGGAGAGGTGGTATTATACCCCGATGTAGCGGTAGCAGTAGCTAAATCTGTGGCAAAAGGCGAATTCGAACGAGCAATTTTAGTATGTGGTACAGGGATTGGCATGGCTATTACTGCAAATAAAGTTCCGGGGGTAAGAGCTGCTGTCTGTCACGACCCATTTTCGGCTCAGCGTGCCCGTAAGAGCAATGATGCACAGATTATTTGTTTCGGAGAAAGGGTTATCGGTGTAGAACTGGCTAAGAACTTGCTTGATACTTGGTTAGAATCCGAATTCAGTGGCGGAGGTTCGACATCTAAAGTAGAACGAATCACTCAATATGAGCATGAGTTTATGAAAGAAATAGCAAAGTAAGAAAAAGCATGAATGATATAAAAATAATAAGTAAAGCAGCCGATAATATCCGCATACTATCGGCTGCGATGGTAGAAAAGGCCAACTCGGGGCATCCCGGAGGAGCAATGGGTGGTGCCGATTTTATCAACGTCCTTTTTTCCGAGTATATCGAATACGACCCTCTAAATCCGGAGTGGGAAAATCGTGACCGCTTCTTTCTCGACCCCGGACACATGTCGCCCATGTTGTACTCTACACTGGCGTTGACCGGCAAATTCAGCATTGATGATCTTAAACAGTTTCGTCAGTGGGGAAGCGTAACACCCGGACATCCTGAGAGGGACTTATCCAGAGGTATAGAGAATACATCAGGCCCTCTAGGGCAAGGGCATACATTTGCTGTTGGAGCTGCAATAGCTGCAAAATTCTTACAACATCGCTTCGGAGAAATAATGAGTCATAAAATTTATACTTTTATTTCAGATGGAGGAGTTCAGGAAGAAATTTCGCAAGGAGCAGGCAGAATTGCCGGGCATTTAGGGTTAAACAACCTGATTATGTTTTATGATTCGAACGGTATACAATTATCTACCGAAACCAGCGAAGTTACCCAAGAAGATGTAGCCGCAAAATATAAAGCCTGGGGATGGCGTGTAATAGAGATCGACGGACATAATATTGCTCAGATAAGAGCTGCATTAGACGGTGCTAAATCCGAAAAAGAAAAACCGACTCTTATCATCGGGAAAACAATTATGGGTAAAGGAGCATGCAAGTCCGATGGATCGAGCATGGAAGGTACAACAGCTACTCACGAGCAACCGTTGAGTGCAGCAGGTGCATGTTTCGATTCCACTATCAAAAATTTGGGAGGTGACCCTTCCGATCCTTTTGCTATTTTTCCCGAAACAGAAATGCTTTATGCCAAGCGTACGTCAGAACTGAATACAATAGTTGCCCGCAAAAAAGTTAAAAAATCAGTTTGGGCAAAAGCCAATCTCGAGTTGGAAGTTAAACTCACATCTTGGTTTGCAGGAGAGTTGCCTGTTATCGATTGGGGAAATATCGAACAAAAGGCCGATCAGGCAACACGTACAGCTTCGTCCACCGTTTTAGGAGTACTGGCAAAGGGGATAGAAAACATGATCGTTTCGTCCGCCGATCTTTCTAATTCTGACAAGACAGATGGTTTCTTGAAATGTACGCGCAGTATACAAAAAAACGATTTTGGGGGAAAATTTCTTCAAGCAGGTGTTTGCGAACTTACAATGGCTTGTCTTTGTATCGGTATGACTCTGCATGGAGGTGTAGTAACGGCTTGCGGAACATTCTTTGTGTTCTCGGATTATATGAAACCTGCTGTCCGCATGGCGGCACTAATGGAAATACCTATTAAGTTTATTTGGACACACGATGCTTTTCGTGTAGGTGAAGACGGACCGACACACGAACCCGTTGAGCACGAAGCCCAGATACGTTTAATGGAAAAACTTCAGAATCACAGTGGACAAAACTCGATGCTTGTTCTCCGTCCGGCAGATGTAACTGAAACAACCATGGCGTGGAAAATGGCAATGGAGAACAAAAAAACACCTTCGGCATTAATCCTTTCGCGTCAAAACATCAACGATCTGCCACCACACGCAAACCGCTATAAAGAGGCATTGGAGGCTCAAAAAGGAGCGTATATTGTTTGTGAAAATGACAGATACGACGTAATTCTTCTAGCCTCGGGTTCAGAGGTGTCTACCTTGGTAGATGCTGCCAATATTTTGAAAGATAAAGGTATTAAATCGAGGATTGTATCTGTCCCATCCGAAGGCTTATTTCGTTCTCAAAGCAAAGAATATCAAGAATCTGTAATCCCGGCAGATAAAAAAATATTCGGGCTTACAGCAGGCTTATCTGTCACCCTCGAAGGCTTAGTAGGAAACAATGGTAAGGTATGGGGATTGAATTCTTTCGGTTTTTCTGCACCATATACTGTCCTTGATGAAAAGCTTGGTTTCACAGCTATTCAGGTGGCGAGACAAATTGAAAATCTCTTGAATTAATTTGAATATACTCCGGTATTAACCTATATCTAATAAAGACCATGAAATATTTAAAATCCATACTAGTGCATATTGCTATAATAACAAGTATGTGTTCGGTGTACGCCCAAGATATGGACGAGGAAAACCTATCGCTCACCAGTAGTAATAATATAGGAGGTAGTATTCAATTAAAAACAATGCATCTTTGGCGTGGAATTGAGGTTTCGGATGAAGTTTCGGTCACCTCAGACATTTATCTCAAAACCAAGAATGATGCCTTCAGGTTTGGTATATGGAATGGTATGGGCATAAATGGTAATTTTAAAGAATTTAATTACTATGGAAGCTTCAAGCAATCGGGTTTTGAGGTTTCCCTTTGGGATATCTATAATTTTTCTCCGGGTGCTACTTACAATAATGAGGAAGCATTCAATTATAAAGCCAGAGAAACCGGACATTTTTTCGATTTGAGATTATCGTATCATTTTCAAAAGAACTTTCCCTTAAGGCTTTTCTGGGCTACCATACTATATGGACGAGATCGTGATATTCTGAACGAAAGAAACAGATATTCATCCTATTTCGAAATAGAATATCCTGTATACTTTCACGATGGGTATACTCTCGATGCAGGTATAGGGGGAGCGTTTGCTTTGGTGAAAGGTAACGATATAAATGGCGAAAAGACAAAGGCACATTTTTATGGAGAAAAACCTAATGTGGTAAATATTCATTTACGCCTCTCCAAAATTTTCAAATTAGGGAATTACAGCTTACCGGTTATTCTAATGCCCATGTGGAATCCCGAAAAAAACTACATGAATATGGAGGTATCATTGCAATTGCTTTCTTTTTAAATTATAATTAACGCCAGTCAATAGATGAATTGTCTGTAACAAACATTTCAACTATTGATTCGCATAAATATCTTTTTAATATAATAATACCATGGAAAAATACAAAGAGAATATTTTAGATAGAATTGGTATTCCACATGCTTTGGCATGGGGATACCTGGGGATACTCATTTTTATGATGGGAGACGGAGTTGAACAGGGTTGGTTGAGTAAATACCTGATAGATGGTGGACTGACCGAAGCCGAATCGGCTCTTGTATTTACAGTATATGGGGTTACTATTGGCATATCTTCTTGGCTTTCGGGCGTTCTGTCTGATATGTGGGGTGTAAGAAGGACAATGTTCTACGGACTGATAATTTATCTGCTCGGAGTCATCGGTTTTGTAAGTATTGGTTTGGGAGGGTTCAATTTTGCTCTTATGTTGATTATGTACGGAATCAAAGGCTTTGGCTATCCTCTGTTTGCCTATACCTTCCTTGTATGGATCGCTAAAAAATCTCCTGGTTCGATGCTCGGAAAAGCCGTAGGTTGGTTTTGGTTTGTATTTACCGGAGGGTTAAGCGTATTAGGAGCAATATATGCAAGTTGGGCGACAACGGCGATCGGTTATATTCCAACCCTGTGGTCGGCTGTTATATGGGCATTGATAGGTGCATTGTTTGCACTGGTTTTTATGAAATTCAAAACAAAAAATGAGACTGAAAAAGTCCCCTCTGAAAAGGCTACTATGAATGGTTTATTCAATGGATTTACAATTATAAAAAAAGAGCCTAAAGTTGGTATTGCAGGTATTATACGGTTAATCAATACTATAACTCTATTTGGTTTCCCTGTTTTTATGCCCTTGTATATGGAGGGAGTGGGATTTACAGAGTCGGAATGGCTTCATATATGGGCTGTAGCTGTTGGAGGTAACATTATTTTTAACCTGATATTCGGCTTTGTCGGCGATATAATCGGTTGGAGAAAAACTATTATGTGGTTCGGATGTGTAGGATGTACAATTACAACGCTGTTGTTTTATTATTCTGCTCAGATTTTCCCCAATAATATAGTTTTTGTAATGATCTGCGGATTCCTCTGGGGAATGACTCTTGCCGGATATGTACCATTATCTGCACTTGTACCTTCGCTAGTGAAGGAAGAAAAAGGAGCGGCAATGTCGATTCTTAATCTCGGTGCAGGTCTGTCGGCCTTTTTAGGTCCGGCAATCATTGGTATCGTCTATTGGCTTGGAGGTAGCGGTACAGTTATTATCTGGACATTTGCTGCCTTATATATCATTACAGCTTTTTTGAGCCGCTTTATTGCTCTCCCCGAAGAAAAGTTAGGAACCCCAAGACAAATACGTAAATTGGAATTGGCACAGTTAAAATTGACAGAAAAATGAGTAGTCTTGTAGGTTTGGCATCTGATCATGCCGGTTTCGGATTAAAACAATATGTGAAATCTTTTTTACTTGAAAACAGTTTCGAGTGTGAAGACTTCGGTACTGATGACGAATCTAGTTGCGATTACCCCGATTTTGCACATAAGTTAGCCTATGCTATTGAGAAAAGGCATTGCAATTGGGGTATTGCGATATGTGGTAGTGGTAACGGAATCAATATTACTTTAAATAAGCATCAATCAATTCGTTCGGCACTATGTTGGCTACCCGAAATTGCATTACTTGCACGACAACACAATGATGCTAATGTTTTGGTTTTACCCGCTCGTTTCATTTCAGAAGAAGATTCAGTGCCGATAATAAGGAGTTTCATGGAAGGTTGTTTCGAGGGAGAAAGACATCAAACGAGAATAGATAAAATAAAGCTTAATACATAGTTTCGTTGATATTTATAAATATTTTGTTAGTATAGTGGTTGACTAGTAGATCAACCACTATACTGTTTATTTTTAATATAAAATAATATGATAAGTAAGATTGAAGAGGTTCTGGAAGATTTGTGTGCAGGAAAGATAATAATTGTGGTAGACGACGAAGATAGAGAAAACGAGGGAGACTTTGTTGTTGCTGCCGAGATGATAACGCCGGAAACGGTAAATTTCATGCTGCATAAAGGCAGAGGGATTTTATGCGTTTCTCTTCCTGAAGAAAGGTGTGTGAAATTAGAATTACCCATGATGGAAAGGAATAATACATCATTACTTGGCACACCTTTTACTGTTTCTGTGGATTTACTTGGAGAGGGATTTTCTACAGGGGTATCCTCTAGTGAAAGATCTGCTACAATAAAAGCTTTAGTAGATTCAGATACTAAACCCTCGGATCTAGGACGCCCGGGACATATATTTCCTTTAAAAGCACGAACGGGTGGGGTGTTGGAACGCCAAGGCCATACCGAAGCTGTTGGCGATTTGATGCGTTTCGCAGGACTGGAACCAGTTGGGGCTCTGATTGAAATTATGAACAATGATGGAAGTATGGCACGAATGCCTGAATTAATAAAGCTTGCCAAAGAATACAATTTGAAGATTGTAACTATTGCTGATATTATTGAATATCGGCATAAATATTCAAGCTCTAATTAACTATGCCAATCAGTAGTTGAATTATACCACACGTTCTGTTTTTCTGCTGTACCTCTGCCGAAGTTTGTTTTTCATTTTGCCTTGATGCAAAACGAAAAAAAATAAAGACTGTGCCTCTTCGCACAACCAATATGTGTTTGAAAGCGAAAACAAAAAAACTGCGTTTGACACAGCTATCTTTTTGTTTTTTTTACGCTTTCTTCCCATACCGAGTCCCCCGTGTAACCGGCAAGGTCGGCAAACCTGACGGGCGAAAGCAAAGCCGACATTTATTTCGGGGGTAAGCCATCCATTCAACGATGCGGTCGTTAAGATTAAAATGTAAAGAGTCCGATAGGACGACTTATTTTATTCCGACTGCAAGTTGCGGCTAGGAACAAATTTTTATCTCGTAATAGGTGAGTGGTTAATTCGACTATGTTACTTACAACCACTACGAGTTCTTTCCTGAAAACTAAGGCTCAAAACGAAATACAATGGATTAGCAAGGTTAAGGATATATCGGAAAACAACTTTGTCGTTATTCCATGGAATGAAGTTGTAGAGTAAAGATGATTTTTCATTACTTATATAGAACTAATTATAAGTACGCCGTATCAATATTTCGGTAATGAATGGTAAGTTTTGTTTCAAAAATAGCTTTGACCCGATTAGGAGCCAACCTTAATAAGTCATTTGATCTTTTATGTTAATTACCTCCACTTTTTAGTGGAGGTATATTTATTGTCAATTTTTTATTTACTAGTGAGATTTTCTGACAGCAAGTTTATCTGAAATCAATTCAGATTGTCTTTCTTCTTATCTTTCAATAGTTGGTTTAAAATTTTAGGACAAAATGTTTTGTCTTGTCCTAAAATAGGTTGACAGATTATGAATGTATAATATAATTGAAAAGTAGTCCACTTAGTAATTGAAAAGTATACCACTAAGTGTCTCGGATGAGATTGGCTAAAGATATTTATTCTTCATCAGGTTGTAACATTTTTTTAGTTTCTTTAACTCTGTACGACTGTCCATTCATGTTGATAAGGTAT
>NZ_JAAKEM010000046.1:0-18305 GCF_011039195.1 Dysgonomonas sp. ZJ709 | reverse complement strand
AAATGATGGAACTTCCTGTAGGAACAGTCAAAAGCCGTATATTCTTTGCTAGAAAACGATTACAAGAAATACTTATTGATTATAAGTAGAATTTATTAAACCTTCCTACCCTTGGCTACTAATATCTCCACCCCATTGATTCCATTTATTAGTAATGCCCTGTTCACCTAATTAATTATTATACAATTTTAATTAGTATTTACATAATTCATCGATAATCAGGCCACATCTATTTCTTAGATGTTTTAATAGTAACGAGAAGACAAAGTCTCGTTCCACCCTCCTTTATGAACTATTTGCTTTAGTCGGTAAATCCGGCCTTATATATCATTCAGTAAATTAACAAATAAATTTAAAAAAATAAAAAATGGAATTAGGTATTATTGGTTCAATTATTATTGGAATTCTGGCAGGCTTTATTGCTGGCAGGATAATGAAAGGAAAAGGATTCGGCTTAATCGTGAATCTTATTGTAGGTTTAATCGGAGCCGTATTCGGCGGCTTCCTCTTTCATCTTATAGGAGCGGAAGTTATGGGAGTATTTGGATATTTAATAATGTCCGTAGTTGGCGCAATAATTTTCTTATGGATACTGTTTCTGTTTGCCCCCAACAAAAAAGGCTAAAATTCATTCAGGGTAACACATCGCACTATGCTAACAAAGTAGTGAGAGTTACGTGATGAATAGGCCGCGTTAGTTTTAATAAAAACAAAAAGATTCTATGAAAAAGATTTTATTATTAGCTGCTTTATTAGCAATGACCTTAAGCATGTCGGCTCAGAAGGGAGAGACATCTGCCATTGTCGGCTTAGGGTATCAAACCGACTACAAACGATTTGCCATCGGGGCACAGGGAAGATACCATATTCTGGACAATGTGCGTATTGCTCCCGATATTACATTTTACTTTCCTAAGGATAAAGTTACAGGGGTGGATGTAATGATAAATGCCCACTATGTGTTTCGTTTTCCGCAGGATAAGTTCTCTGTCTACCCCTTAGCAGGTATAGGTATCCAGAATAACTTTTATGGCAAACAAAACATTGTAATCGGTGGAATTGAACAGAAAACAGATTCCCATAGCAAAACGGATTTAGCATTCAATCTCGGCGGAGGTATTAGTTATCTGATAGGAGCTAAAACCTTTTTGAATGCGGAAGTGAAATTCATATTAGGAGACAATGATTGTGCTGTGGTTATGATTGGTTACGGTTATAAATTTTAAAAAATTAGATTATGAAAAAAAGTATACTCTTATTCGTATTTATTCTCTCAGCAGCTACTGTAGCATTTGCTCAGGAGAAAGATGGTACCAGTGTTGGTGCCGGTCGGAATACAACATTTATAGATAACGGTTTCTGGGATAACTGGTTTATCGGAGCAGGTGCCGGTTCTAATATCTACTTTGGAGATAAGGATGTCGATGCTTCTTTTTGGAGACGAATGACTGTAACTCCTAATTTTCAATTCGGAAAATGGTTTAATCCATATTCAGGTGCCAGAGTAAAATTATCGGGAGGTACCAACATCCATACGTTCAATAACGAAGCATCACTGATGACCCGTAATCGTTATGTCAGTGCCGAACTTAATTACATGTGGAACATGACTGATTATCTGATGAACTATAATGCAAACAGGGTTTATAGTTTCATACCCTACATCGGTGCAGGTTGGGCTTACGGCTGGGATTATAAAGACCTGCCTGAATATGCGAGCAACAGCCATCATGTCAACAGTATCACTTTTGACGCAGGTATTATCAATCGCTTCAGATTTTCTGAAAGAGTGTCTTTGGACATTGAATTGTCCGGAAAAATGCTTAAAGATAATTTCGATCAGCGGACAGGAGGCAAAAGAGGTTATGACCTTTTAGGTACAGCATCTGCAAGCCTTGTTTTCAACATCGGGAAGAAAGCTGTATTTACCGAAGCTGTATTAAGGGATCAGCGTGAGATTGATAATATGAATAATACAATAAATATGCAACGAGCTGATATAGCTAGGTTAGCGCAGCGCCCTGTTGAACAGGCTGAACCTACTGTAGTAATAAAAGAAGTCATCAGAGAAGTTAAAGTCAATGAAGAACCGGTCAATAATGTTGTATTATTTGGTATAAACAAAGTTAAAGTCGAATCCAATCAAGAAGTCAATGTATATAATGTTGCCAAATACCTGAAAGAAAATCCGGGGAAGAAAGTCAGAGTTATTGGCTACACGGATAAAGAAACAGGAACTGCAGTTATAAATGAAAGAATATCAAGACAGAGAGCTCAGAACGTAGCAGATATTATGACCGGCAGATACGGAATAGATCAAAGCCGTGTCATCGTAGAATGGGAAGGACAGGCTAATCCTCCTTTCGATGTGAAAGAATGGAATCGCGCCGTGATCTTATATATTGAATAATTTAAGGTCGCAGACCTTTTTATTGCTTTGGCACGCATAACAACTAGAGACAGTTATGTTGATAAAATATCGCATTAAATATTTAACGCTACTTAATAAACAGAAATAATGAAAAAGTTTTTAAGCATATTATTTATCTTGGCAAGTGTATTAATTTTCACATCCTGTAATACTAAAAACGGTGCTGAAAAAGATGCTAAAGATGCAAAACATCTGATAGAAGAGTCGGCTGATAAAGTAAAAGATAAGACAAAAGAAGGTGCAGAAGCAGTGAAAGATGCATTGGACGATTCAAAAAAGGCTGTTGATAAAAAGTCCGACAGTATAAAAGCAGACGTGAAAAAAGATGTCAAGCAGGTGAAAAAAGATATTAAGAAAAAAACAGACTGATATCTGAACCATGTGGGAAATGCTAACCAATAACCACAATAAATAAAATGGTTGGTCTATTTTGATCAAAAAAAAGAATATGAAAAAGTTAATATTTTATAGTATAATAGCTATGACTTCGATTGGATTTATGTCATGTGGAAATGACGACGGTGATGCCCCGATATTGGGTGCTAATGTAAAAGTAACAGTAAAGAATCTTGCAGGAATAGTCCAGAAAGATGTTGAGGTTTATATGTTCAAAGACCTTAAGCCGGAAGAGTCGACAGATCCGGGTTCGGCATCTAAGAAGGAACTTACTAATCAGGACGGAGCTGCTTATTTTAAGTTGAATCTGACACAATTAAACATTACCGAATCCAAGACTAATCTGTATTTTGCAGTTTATTACAGAATTGGGGATAATGTTGTCTTTAAGGCAGGTGACCAATCAGTCACTGTAAAAAGAAATGATGAGAAAAATATAGATCTTATAATTCCGATCTAAGTAACTCTTTAGTAGAAAAAATGGGTAAATGCGAACCGATATTTATAGTTCGCATTTATTCTTTTTATTCGTATTGTTTACATACATATTATCTCAAATGAATTAATAAAAAATAATTATGAAAAAAATAATAGTAAGTTTAGTTATCGGGTCTGCTATTGGGTATTGTATCAGAAAAATGCAGGACGATGGTCAATTTGATTGTGTTTGCGACAGTGCACAAAAACTTTTTAGCAAGTCAAAGAAAAATGTAAAAAATATAGGCGACATTGCCAAAAATGAAGGCGAGTACTTGAAAGACCGTGTAGAAGACAAATTACTAAAATAAATAATAATTTATTCAAGTAAGTGTCAGATTAAATCGTGACTATTTCAGGTGACTCCTTCTATATAATATTTAAACACTTATCAGCAATTAGCTGGTGAGTGTTTTTTCGTCCTCTATTATGTTTTCGATCCACTAGTTCAAGTACTTTTAATTAAAAAAAGCTTACACCTTTTATGGCTCTGCGTTGATCTTCTAGTGGATTATACCATTGATAAAAATATATTACATATTTCATTCTAATTTTTTATTCCATTTTCTTTACCTAGTACCTATCATATATCTTTTCAAATATCTATCGGCCAGCGAAACCATACTTTCTATTAGATCATCAGGATAACCTTCAAATATAATCTTACCACCATTACGCCCTGCACCGAGCCCCATATCAATAATCCAATCTGCTTGACTGATAACATCCAGATTATGCTCAACAATAATAACTGTATTACCCTCATTCGTTAATTCGTCAAGAAGTTTTAGCAGTTTTGATATATCGGAGCCATGTAAACCTGTTGTTGGTTCATCAAATACATAAATTTGACCTTTTTTTCCTAATTCGTTTGCCAGTTTTAAACGTTGACGCTCCCCACCCGATAGTGTATTTAAAGATTGACCTATAGTTAAATAACCTAATCCCACATTACACAGTTGGTCTCATATTGAGTATATTTCGTGTTCAGCAAAGAAATCTCTGGTTTCAGATAGAGTAAAGGACATAATATCAATAATACTTTTTCCTTGCAACTTATATTTCACTACATCTTGTTTATAACCGCTACCCCTGCAAAGCTCGCATTCTATTTCTACAGCGTCCATAAAAGCCAGATCGGTTGAGATAATGCCAAGACCTTTACATTCGGGACAAGCCCCATCGGAGTTTGTACTGAATAAAGATGCTCTCACATTGTTTATTTTTGCAAATCAAATCTCTGATTATATCCATAATACCTGTATAAGTTGCCGTATTTGACCGCTTTGATCCACGTAACCCACTTTGATCTATCAGTACGATGTCAGCATATTTCTTTATTAATGCCTGAATCAGGGAACTTTTTCCCGACCCTGCAACTCCCGTTATCACGGTCATTATATGTTGGGGGGATTTCTACCGATACGCTCCGGAGATTGTGAAGTGTGATATCTGATAAGGATAAGGAAACACCATTTCTTTTTCTATAGAGATTCTTCATTTCAAGTTTTGTTGATAAATATGCTTCCGTCAAAGTCTTGGACGCTTTCAATCCTGCTAAATCTCCACAATAAACAATATTTCCCCTATCACGCCCTGCCCCGATCCCCATATCGACAATATAGTCTGCAATGGCAATTACATCGGGATCGTGCTCCACGATTAATACGGTATTTCCTTTATCGCGAAGCTTTATCAACAATTCATTTAACTTATGTACATCACTGGTGTGAAGTCCTACACTGGGTTCGTCAAACACATAAGTCAGATCGGTGAGGCTACTGCCTAAATGACGGATCAATTTTACCCGTTGTGATTCTCCTCCCGATAAGGTAGATGTTTCCCTGTCAAGACTTAAATACGCCAGCCCAATAGCTAACAATCCGTCCAACTGTTTTATTGTCGCATCTGTTAATGGTTCTATGGAAGGTTCATGTATATCTTTAATAAAATCATGTAATTCATCTATTTGCATTGCACAACAGGCGGCTATATTCTTTTCCCTTATTTTACAGCTTAATATTGTAGGATTCAAACGTCCTCCCTTACATTCCGGGCAAACACCTTGGGTTACTACCTCTTTAAAACGAATTGCATTTTTACCGGTTATATCCCTGGAATCTTTTTTTAAGAAAGTACGCTTAAAACGAGGTAATATTCCTTCATAATCTCCTGATTTAGGGTATTTCTCATCTTGATTTTTCAACTTCATTTTCGCATAAATCAAATTATGCCATTCTTCTTTGCTATAATCTTTCAGCTTTTTATCATTATCAAACAAACCCGAATAGACATAACGTGCCCACCTCCAGCCGCCAACCTCAAATGTCGGGAAGTTAATAGCTCCTTCATTCAATGATTTGTTTTGTCTATCAGCTTATCAAAATCAATTGTGCTGACTTTACCTAGTCCTTCGCAATAAGGACACATACCTTGAGGATTATTAAATGAGAAAGCATTGGAATATCCTACAAATGGTTTTCCTATGCGGGAGAATATGAGCCGGAGCAATGAGTAAATATCGGTAATTGTACCTACTGTTGATCGTGCATTTCCTTCTATTCGTTTTTGATCGACAATAATGGCAACAGACAAATTCTCTAATGCATCCACATCCGGTTTGCCGTAGTGTTGTAAACGGTGGCGGATAAAACTATTGTAAGTTTCATTTAATAGCCTTTGTGATTCGGCTGCAATAGTGTCAAATACTAACGATGTCTTACCGGAACCTGAAACGCCTGTGAAAACTGTTATTTTCTTTCTGGGTATAGAGACCGATATGTTTTTCAGATTGTTTTCTCTAGCTCCTTTTATAATAATAAACTGGTCTTTCATATTCTATATTCTTAATGAATAAAGTTACGAATATAAGAGACCTTAAGCAAGCTAATATTAGAAACCTGTGAATTATGCAATTTTATACTCTGATTATGTAATAACTAGCTTTCAATTGATAGCTATCTTGTAAATCAAGTCTATAAAATTATGGAAAAAAGAAAAAGAATAGGTTCTCAGAGAACATTAAGAAAAACGGCATTGGTTATAGAAGGAAACAATATTCTGGGACGTAATATAATCAACTGCCTCGAAGCTAAGGGAAATTGGGATATAATTATTGTATCTAATACACCTCTTAACTATTGGCAATATACAAGCCGTTGTGAATATATTCAAATGGATCTCAATAAGCCTGATGCAATAAAGATGCAGCAGGAAAAATTACAAAAAGTAACGCATGTTTTTTTTGGATCCTATAATCAGAAACAGGCTTTAACAGATAAACCGGAATTTAATCTCCAATTGTTTGAAAATCTCGTATTAGGAATCGAAAAAATAGCTCCTTTGTTTGAACATATTACATTTATCCAAAAAGATAAAGCATATGATCTGCATTTTGGGAGAATCAAACAAATAGTGAGTAACAAAGAATATCAATATTTCTCGCCCAGTTTTTTTTATAATTTTTATTCACTTCAAGAAGATTTTTTGAGAAAGCAATCTATCGGTAAAAAATGGAGCTGGACATCTCTCCGTCCCAATATATTAATAGGTTCAGCCATTGATAACCCAACGAATATTGCAACTCAGATAGCAGTTTATGCTACACTTTGCAGGGAGCTTAATATACCAATGTCTTTTCCGGGCAATATAAGAAACTATGAAACAACGGTTCATGTAACAGACATAGAATTGCTGGCAAAAAGTATGGAATATGTATCGCTGGAAGATTCATGTAAAGGAGAAATATTCAATATTACGAATGGAGATAGTTTACGGTGGAAAGAATTATGGGTAAAAATCTGCGAATATTTTGGAGTAGCAGTTGGCGAACCGCATGATTTCTCTCTGGCAGTTTATATGAAAGATAAAAACACGCTATGGAAAGAAACATGTGAGAAACATCAACTTACGAATGACAATATAACACGAATCCTGCAATGGTCTTATAGTGACTTTATATTCAGTGATGTATATGATATCTTTTTCGATTCGGGAAAACTGCGCAAATTAGGTTTTAAAGAAATAGAACCGGATAGTTTTGAGTCCTTTAAGCGTATGTTTGATAAGTTAAAGGCAAATCATATTATACCACATTATTTGTTGAATGAATATATTGTGTCTTATAGCAAAAACCATCAGGAAAGAGTAATACAGATAACTTAACAAACAATATCAAGCAATTTTATAATTATCAGATTGATATTGCAATATGCTAGAGTAATATTACCCTGTCAGTTATCTCTTCTTTATAATAAATTCTGAATTTATGAATAAACATGAAAATACAAATGGGATAATACTGCTAAGAAGTAAGCTAAATCCCAAGAGATTACTGGATAGTGCAATAGATGTGATTTCCGGACTATTTTTGCCAATAGTCAATATACTTAGTGCGGCAGGTATAATGAAAGGTATTTTAGCAATTCTATTAACAACAGGTGTTGTAATTGAGGCTACAGGCACTTTTCATATTTTCTATGCGATAGCCGACGCTTGCTTTTATTTTCTACCCGTTTTTTTAGCAATAACGGCAGCTAAAAAATTCGGGACAAATGTTTTCACCGCTGTATTGATAGCCCTTATTTTACTTTCTCCGAGGATGATTCAACTTATGCAGTCGAAAGATGAGATCGTATTATTGGGAATACCAATCATTCCTGTAACCTATTTTTCGAGTGTAATACCCATAATCTTATCAATATTCCTTCTAAAATACACAGAAACCCTGCTTGTAAAAATATTACCAGAAGTTATACG
Organism: Dysgonomonas sp. ZJ709; assembly: GCF_011039195.1. Classification (NCBI taxonomy): domain Bacteria; kingdom Pseudomonadati; phylum Bacteroidota; class Bacteroidia; order Bacteroidales; family Dysgonomonadaceae; genus Dysgonomonas; species Dysgonomonas sp. ZJ709. The sequence goes on along the minus strand of NZ_JAAKEM010000046.1, from coordinate 10,243 downwards.
GGACTTATTTACCCCACTTTTGTCTATCCTCATTATAGTTCCTGTTACACTCTTTTTATTTGGTCCGATCGGAGCAGTAGTTGGTGATGTAATGGCCAACGGTTACTCATCGGTATATAACTGGAGCCCTATTCTGGCAGGTATAGTTATAGGTGGGTTAATTCAGCTTATGGTCATATTTGGTTTCCACTGGAGCTTAGTGCCCATGGCGATTAATAATATCGTTTTATATGGCTCTGATACGATACTTCCTCTTTTTGCAGGAGCCGCTTTTGCTCAGGCAGGGGCTTCCTTTGCCGTATGCTTAAAAACAAAGAACAAAAAGCTAAAAACAATATCATTCTCTGCCGGAATATCGTCTTTATTTGGAATAACTGAACCCGCACTATTTGGGGTAACACTGCCATTAAAGCGTCCGCTAATTATAGTATGTATAGCCGGAGCAATAGCCGGAGGGGTTGCCGGAGCAAGTGGAGCAACAGCTATGTCCTTTGCATTCCCCGGTTTAGCCACAATACCCGTTTTTTTGGGGCAAGGCTTCCTCGGATTTCTGATCGCCTGTGCACTGGGCTTTACAATAAGTTTTATTCTTACGTATTTAATCAAATTCGATGAACGGGCGATGGATAAAATATTGTCCAATAAATAGAATCGCAGTCAGAATTATATAAAAACAAAAACAATGGAAACAAAAATGAAAGTAGCTGTTATGAACGGCATCGGAATAATGGGGTTTGAAGAAAGAAATATACCCGTTCCGAAAGCTGGAGAAGCATTGATCAAACTGGAGTACGTAGGCATTTGTGGATCAGACCTGCATTATTATGAACATGGGGCAATCGGAAATTATATTGTAGAACCTCCTTTTGTATTAGGGCATGAAGCCGGAGGTACAGTAGTCGAAGTAGGTACAGATGTAAAACATCTGAAAATAGGAGACAGAGTTGCATTAGAACCGGGGAAAACATGCGGGCATTGCGAGTTCTGCAAAACAGGGAAATACAATTTATGTCCTGATGTAATCTTCTTTGCTACCCCGCCCATTGATGGTGTGTTTCTCGAATATGTAGCACATGAAGCCGGACTCTGTTTTAAGTTGCCGGATAATGTAAGCACTTTAGAAGGAGCATTGATAGAGCCTTTGGCAGTTGGGTTTCATGCAGCTAACCAAGGCGGGGCACATGCCGGACAAACAGCTGCCGTTTTCGGGTCGGGTTGTATCGGACTAATGTGTATGCTGGCACTTAAAGCCGAAGGAGTATCCACGGTTTATATGATAGATGTGGTGCAAAAACGACTGGGCAAAGCTCTGGAACTGGGAGCCACTAGTGTGATTAACGCAGGAGAGCAAAACGTGGTGGAAGAAATAAATAGATTAACAGATGGCAGGGGCTGCGATTTGGTTATAGAAACAGCAGGGACCGAGATAACAGCTCAGCAAGCTGTCAATATAACTAAAAAGGGGGCTACCATCGTTTTTGTAGGTTATACCAAATCGGGTTTCGTAAATATGCCTATTAGTCTGGCAATGGATAAAGAATTATCGATTTCCACTGTATTCCGCTACCGTCATATTTATCCAATGGCTATTGAGGCGGTAGCAAATGGGAAAATTAATTTAAAAAATGTGGTAACAAATATATTTGAATTTGACGATATTCAGAATGCGATGGATAGTAGTGTGCAGGACAAAGAAAATATAGTGAAATCGGTAGTGAAAATTGCAGATTAAAGTCTCAGACCTTTTTATTGCTTTGTCAAGTATAACAACCAAATACTGTTTTATGATCAGAGAATATAGTAATAACTATTTCACATTACTTAATAAAAAACGAATAAAGATAAATCTTTTAATTTATTCGTTTTAGAAACTTTATAAGATTGATTGGTTAAGCGTTATGCTGCTCTTGTTCGATGAATAATAGAATAAACAGACATAACGCTTATGACCAATCTAATTATAACTAAAAAATAAAATATTATGTCTAAAATAAAAACGTTATATGACTTTAAAGTACAGGATATTGACAATATGGAATTTAATATGGCTATCCTTGAAGGGAAAAAAGTCTTGATAGTAAATGTAGCCTCAGAATGTGGTCTGACACCTCAATACAAGGAATTGGAAGACTTGTATGTGAAAAATAGGCATAAAGGCTTTATTGTCATAGGCTTTCCATCCAATGATTTCAGAGGGCAGGAACCCGGAACAAACGCCGAAATTAAACAGTTTTGCGAAGATTACAATATAACTTTTCCCATAATGGCCAAAGTTTCGGTAAACGGGCCTGACATTGCGCCAATTTATAAGTGGCTGACAAGAGAAAGCGAAAACGGAAAATTTGATGCTGTAATTGATTGGAATTTCCAAAAATTTATGATTTCGGAAAATGGGCAGTTGGTAAACTTTATTGCCCCTACTGCAAGCCCGTTATCTGATACCATTGTCAAGTGGATCGATCAATCATAATTCAACAAATTGAATAAAAAAAATCTAAAGTGAGCTGGTATATTACTTGGCTCGCTTTACTTATATACATAAATTATCAAATCGGATTTTATGAAAAAAAAATATGATAATAATAATTGGAGTGCAATAGATGCTAATGCTGTCATTGATATACTACATACAAATGTCGTAAATGGACTATCGGAAAAAGAAGCTAAAGACAGACTTGACGAATTTGGCAAGAATGATCTTCCTGAAAAAAAGAAAGAGAATAAATTCATTCGCTTCTTGAAACAATTTGACAGTATCTTAATTTATGTGCTATTTGTCGCAGCCATCGTAACAGCAGTACTTGGACAATATTTCGAAACAATATTTATACTACTTGTCACTTTGATCAATGCATCTATTGGATTTGTTCAGGAAAATAAAGCGGGAAAAGCACTGGATAAAATAAAGAAGATGCTATCATCCAAAGCTCAGGTTATAAGAGATAGAATACGAAAAGAGATTGATACTACCGATCTCACTATCGGTGATATTGTTTTATTAGCTCCCGGCGATAAGGTGCCTGCCGATTTAAGGTTAATAACAGCTGATAATCTCAAGATAGATGAGTCTACTCTAACAGGCGAATCTGTTCCTTCCGAAAAGCTAGTCAGCACACTTGACCCTGATACTATATTGGCTGATAAAACAAATATGGCTTTTTCGGGTACTGCAATAAGTACAGGTACAGGAATAGGTGCAGTTGTTGCCACGGGTGAGAATACAGAGATAGGTATGATTAACAAACTTCTGGATGAAGTGCCTGCTATAACTACACCATTAATAAAACAAACGGCTTACTTCGGCAAAATGGTATCAATAGTTATAGTCGTTATATCATTATTTGTTTTCGTGTTCGGTTATTTTTTTCGCGATTATCAGACCGAAGTACTGTTATTGTCTGTTATTGGCCTTGCAGTAGCAGCTATACCCGAAGGTATGCCTGCTATTCTTTCAATTATACTGGCTATAGGAGTTAGGAGTATGGCTCGACGAAACGCCATCATACGCCATCTTCCTTCGGTAGAAACGCTAGGGGCTGTTTCAGTAATATTTACCGACAAAACCGGTACTCTCACTAAAAATGAGATGACTGTCAAAACATTGCAAACCGCAGACGATGAGTTTAAGGTAACAGGAATAGGATATATACCTGAAGGTGTTATTTTGAAAAACGAAGAACCTGTTGATTTTAATCAACAATCAGTCCTGACAAGATTGATTTGTTGTATGGAGATATGCAACGATGCGGCAATAAGCGAGGATGCGGGTGGATTGTGGACAGTACAAGGTGACCCTACAGAGGGAGCATTGATTACATTGTATCGGAAGGCCAATTTTGAAGTTAACCAATCAGAACGCATTGCTACCATACCCTTCGATTCGGAGTATAAATATATGGCAGCTTTGACTCATATCGGTGGTGAAAATATCATTTTTGTGAAAGGTGCTCCCGACCGTCTTTTCGAGATGGTCTCCAAAGAGCAGTCACTCCATGGTGTTAAAGATTTAGATATTACTTATTGGAATGATAAGGTTACTGATCTGGCTAACAGAGGACAACGTATAATTGGAGCAGCCTATAAAGTTGTTGATTCAGGAAAGAGCGATATTAAACATGAAGATATATATGAAGACTTGATTTTTCTGGGTATGGCAGGAATAATCGACCCTCCACACAGTGGCGCTATCGAAGCTATCAAGGAATGTGCTAAAGCGAGAATACGTGTAAAAATGATTACAGGTGACCTCGTAAATACTGCAAAAGCAATTGGACTGGAGATGGGTATTGGTGATGGGAAAAGAGCCATTCAGGGAAAGGATATAGAGAAAATGACTGATGATGAACTGGAGATAGCTGTGCATGAATACGATATATTTGCACGTACGACTCCTAAACAAAAACTCAGATTGGTAAATGTGCAGCAATTAGATGGCTCTATTTGTGCAATGACCGGCGATGGCATAAATGATGCCCCCGCTTTGAAGAAAGCAGATGTAGGTATTGCAATGGGAATAAAAGGAACAGAGGTTGCTAAAGACGCAGCAGAAATGATATTGGTAGATGACAATTTCAGAACCATAGTTTCGGCGGTTGAAGAAGGCAGGCGTGTTTACTCCAATTTGAAGAAAACAATTTTGTTTATTCTTCCCACAAATGGAGCGGAAAGTTTCCTGATTATTGCCAGTATATTATTCGGAACAATGATACCGATTACCCCTGTGCAGATATTATGGATCAATATGATAACATCCATTACTGTTTCTTTGGCTTTAGCATTTGAGAATATCGAACCCGGAACGATGGAACGTCCGCCTAGGTTGCCAAATACACCTTTATTAAGCGGATATTTTATATGGCGAATATTATTTATATCGGTACTTATTGGTGGAGGTACTTTGATTCTTAATATGATATTGCTCAGTCGTGGATATGATCCCGATATCGTTAAAACGATTACTTTACAGGTTATTGTTTTTTCTCAGTTGTTCCACTTATTTAATTGCCGGAGCATTCGCGGATGTGCTTTTAATAAAAATTTCTTTAATAATAAAGCGATTTATGTAGTATCGACTATACTTATTATCCTGCAATTAAGCATCACCTATTTGCCTTTTATGAACAGATTGTTTGCTACACAACCTTTACCTGCATTTGATTGGTTGTATCCCATTCTGTTTGGTCTAGGTATATTTTTCATTATAGAAATTGAAAAGGCTATCATGAGACGTATGGATAAACGTAGGGGAATAATTTAATTGAATTTGCCGGATAAAAATGAAGTTCCTATTACTTTTGAAATAAAGCCATAGGAACTTCTTTTGTCATTATCACTTAAGCTGTAGTAGTAACGGTCAAAATCACTTCGATATTATTTCGTGTAGCATTGGAATAAGGGCAAACCTGATGGGCTTCTTCAACTAATTCTTCCGCCTCTTTTTGATCCATTCCGGGAATGTTCACATCCATCTCTACTGCTAATTGGTAGCCACCATCGTCTTTCTTACCAATGCTAACCTTTGCCGTTACCGTTGGGATGACTTCTTTCTTTTTCAATAATGCCACATGATTTAAGGCACTCCCGAAACAGGCTGAATAGCCTACTGCGAATAATTGTTCAGGATTAGTATATGAACCATCCGGACCACCCATTTCTTTTGGTGGTTTTACTTCAAAGTCCAATACTCCATCCGATGATTTAACTTTGCCGTCTCTTCCGCCTACAGAAGTTGCAACGGCTGTATACATTACTTTCATACCATTTATATATTTTGATTTATACTTCGAATAGCAGCAAATTAATACATTTATTTGGCTTGTTATTTGATATACTGTAAATTATGTAAGTTATTTTTATAATTCTATAAGTAAAACTGCAGAGATATTTTTACCTTTAATTTTAATGTAAAATGCCCGCTGTATCCATTCTAAATGTAAATTTTAGAGATAGGATAGCTGAGAAATTTTATAGTATAAATTAAAAATTGGTACTATTATGAAAAAAATAGCATTAATAACAGGAACAACCTCAGGTATAGGTCGTGTTACAGCCTTAAAACTGGCCAAAGAAGGCTATAACCTAATCCTTGCAGGACCACGTTCAGACCGATTGGCTGAACTGCAAAAGGAAATAGAATCGAAATATAAGTCAAAAGTTTTACTTCTTAGCTTTGATATCAGAGTATATACAGAAGTTGAAGACGCACTTTTGAAGAACATACCAACAGAGTGGAGTAACATTGACGTTCTGGTCAATAATGCAGGCTTAGGTAGTTTTTCACCTATTCACGAATGGGATACCCAAGATTGGAATGATATGATAGATACAAATATAAAGGGGTTATTATATGCAACACGTGCAATAACACCCGGTATGGTTTTGCGAAGATCAGGACATATTATCAACATTGGCTCTACCGTGGAAAGGGAGACTTTCCAGAATGGAAATGTACATTGTGCTACAAAATTTGCGGTAGATGGATTGAGCAAAGGTATGCGTTTAGACTTACAACAGTATGGTATACGAGTTACACAGATATGTCCCGGCAGAGTAGAAGCCGACTTTGCCCTTGTCAGTTACAAAGGCGATACGGAACAAGCAAAAAATATATATGAAATATATACCTCTTTAAAAGTGGAAGATATAGCAAATGCAATAAGCTATGCTTTATCTCAGCCAGCCCATGTTAAGGTACAAGATATATTCGTTTTACATGCGACACAAGTACTTTAATAAGCCACAGGTAATCACAAGCACCGAATAAATGACTAATATTTAAACAATTTAACAACAAATAGTTATCGCAGATTGTTTATATAAAGTAACCTGTCTTATACCATCCATATACACCACTTTTCGCAGAATCTGATGTTTTTGGAAATATAAATAAAAGATCAATCGTAAAATACGGATGACACAATTCCTATTCTTATATCAACTAAAAATAAACACTATGAGTACATTGACAGTAAAAGAACCAAAAGTATTTGCTAATACAGAAATAGCAAAATTTATCGGAAATTTATTTTCGTTTAATAACAGTTTGAAACTTTATCATTGGCATGTAACAGGTAATAGTAGTTATGCTCAGCATATTGCCTTGGATCAGGCTATAGCTTCCTTATCGGATGAAACAGATCTGATTACAGAGACTTGCTATTCCCTGTTAGGGAATTTGGATATAAGTATCCCATCGACATCAACGCCATCAGATATCGTAAAGCACGCTGAAAATTTTTATGATACAGTAGAATCTAATCGTGAACTCTTCCCTGCACTGTTCACTCAATCCATTATTGATGATTATCAGGAAGCAATACAGCAATTATTATTTCGTCTTAAAAGACTGCAATAAAGGTTTTACTTAAATAATAATAATACAGAAATTGCTTATAAAAATAATTTCTGTATTATTATCTTCTTAGTTATAGTTAATAACAATAAAAACGTATTGCTCATGAAATTACATATTAAATATATGGTAAGTCATCGGTGCGAGATGCGGGTAGAGGATATTCTAAAAAGATATGGAATACATTGTATATCAATTGAATTAGGGATAATAGAAACAGATCGAAATATAACAGCTCGTAAATTTGAAGAAATCAGATTAAGCCTTTTTGAATCAGGATTAGAAATTATAACAGATAAAAAGACTATTTTAATAGAAAAAATCAGAACAATAATTATTGCATTAATTCATTATCCGCACGAACCATTAAAAGTAAATTTCTCGACTTATTTGAGTCTTAAGCTAAAACGCAATTACACTTACCTGTCTAATCTATTTACCGAATCGGAAGGGAGTACAATTGAGCGTTTTATAATTAGAAATAAAATAGAACGCATTAAAGAACTCATAACGTATGATGAACTGAATATTGCTGAAATCGCTTTTAAATTGGATTATAGCAGCCCTGCACATTTATCCAATCAGTTCAAAAAAGAGACAGGAATAACACCGTCTTCTTTCCGTTTGCAGAAGGATAAAGTTCTTATGAATCTCGAAAGCCTTTAAATTATATAATTTATTACATTTATAATCGTTGGCTTGAGGCTTTAAATGACCATATTTTCCCCTCGGAAAGATATAGTCATTTTATACATTTTATAGGATATTAGACCCCTTATTGAGCTGTTTAAAAAGTTTGCTATTGGAATTAACACTGATATACAGTTTCTTATTCTAGAATAAAGTTCTCCAAAATATTTTGGAGAACTTTTTGCTATTAACTGCTTTTCCTTTTTCTATTCAACTTAAAGGCTAGATCGTTCATATCATTACTAACCTTCATGTTTAGTACTTTAGCATATATTTCAGTTGTTTTAATGCTGCTGTGTCCCAACATCTTCGAAACACTTTCAATAGGTACTCCGTTAGCCAGAGTAACGGTTGTCGCAAATGTATGACGTGCTACATGAGTGGATAAAGTCCGCTTTAAACCACATAAATCTGCAATTTCCTTCAGGTATTCGTTCATCTTTTGGTTGGTGGAGACAGGGAACAACCTTCCACCATGCAATTTACCTTGTTTACTGTATTTATCTATAATTGCTAATGGTATATCCAAAAGCATAACATTTACTTTTTCGTTCGTTTTCTTCTGTTCGGTCATTATCCAAAGGTTCTTATCGAATGATCTTCGGATTTCATCTTCTTGGAGCTTCAGCACATCGCTGTAAGAAAGACCTGTATAACAACAAAATATGAAGATATCCCGCACTTGCTCCAACCTTTGGGTGGAGAATTTTTTATTGTAAATCAGGTTTATTTCTTCCTGTGTCAACACTTCCCGATGTACTTTTTCTGTATGAAATTTAAAATTGGCAAAAGGGTTTATCTTTATTTCAGCTCCCAAGTTGACACAGAAATTGAATACAGACCTGAACCGCTGAATAAATTTCATGGCAGTATTGTTACTGCAATCATGATTGTTACGAAGTGACAAGTAAAATTTCTCAACGAATAGGAAATCTATTTCAGGAAGTGGAATATCAGATAGCTTATATTCCTTTTTAATAAACTCCTCAATACGTTCTTTGGTCAGTTCGTATCTTGAATAAGTTATCCGGCTGGTTGTATTTCCGACTTTAAGTTTGTATTGTTCATTATGTATGGTAAAATACTGAAGCAAGGTTTTTCTGTCAGTATCTATACCTTTTAAGATGTTTTTTATACTTTCAGGCAAAGCATAGCCTTTGGTTTCCAATAATTTATTATAAATGGAAAACATCTTTGCACGTAAATTGTCTATTACTAAGTTCAGGTTGATTGCTTCTGCGGTTCTGCCTTTTGCCTTACCGAGTTTTATATCCCACATATCAGGATTTACTTCCAGTTTTGTATTGAACTGGGCTGTATCGCCGTTTACAGTTATCCTGACTAAAATCGGTACAAGCCCGTTACTGTTCGGGCGGTCTTTTCTCAGGAAGAAAAGTGTTCTGAACGAACTTTTGAGTTGTCCTTTCTTGTTGATTAACTTGACAATACGGCTGTTATACAGACCGAGTGCAGCCGAATAAATATTTTGCCTGTCCGGATTATTGCCTACGCACAGAATCTTGGGTTCATTAGGGTTGTTAATATCAAGGGAGAAATCGTCCCCGGTCATTACCCAATAGAGCTGTGGTGAGATCATTCTCGAAAGTGGAATTTTAGCTGATGCTATTTGCCCTTGGAGCTGATCCTGAGCACCTCCCTGCCAGGCATCCATAAAAGGAGACAGGTAGTTTTCAAGTTCGGGATAGGAGGTAAGTATTGTAAATATATCCGCATATTTTTTATTCAAAAATTCAATGGCATGAGGAAACGTGCAGTATTTTCCGTTTTTGTAGATTTTGAGATACCATATTATCGATGCCAGCAAAATAATCGGGGATTCCACAAAGAAATCTCCCTGTTTTTGAATCCAGGTGCGATTCAAGTTTAACATAATTGTATATGCCGCTTCGTAGGCATCCGATATGTCGGTCATAAAAGAAGGGTTGATCGGATTGCATCGGTGGGATTTTCGGGGATTGTCAAAGTTGATAACGAAAAATTGCGGTTTAACTTTGTAACAGTCTGTATTATTAATCAATGTATTATAGGCTATAATACTCAGGTCGTCGAATTTGTAGTGTAGGCTAAGCACCCGACGCCGCGCCATATTGCTATGGTCGGTTTTCCAATGCTCGCCTCCGAACCGTACGTACACGTTCCCGCGTATACGGCTCTCCACCAATATATTCAGTCTAAATCGTT
>NZ_JAAKEM010000045.1:0-19076 GCF_011039195.1 Dysgonomonas sp. ZJ709 | reverse complement strand
AGTCCATACTTTTTATATTAATAGATTTAATGACAAATAAAATCAAATTTCCCCAGATTTTAGAATGTTTAAATACAGCTAATTAGATAAAATGATTCGGATTTTATTTTTATTCGGATATTATTTAAAATCCAAACATTCGGATTTTAAATACCACACCTTTATTGTAACATTTTCGCAGAGCATAAAGGAAATAGATAAAATGTTTACCCATGATTATTCATCTTGGCAAACCGTCAATCTCAAAGAATGGGTTGAAAATTACGAATCGTCCCGATTTACTCAAATAAGTGATTGTAAAGCCGTAATTACTTCCGAATACAATACGGAGCATATTGCAGAGTGGCTCGCACAGCATACTCCAGTGAGAATAATTGAACATTTCTAATTTTAAACCATACTCCAATGACAACAAAATCAATCAACAGCAACGGTTGTTCCGTATGCGAAACAGGTAAAGAAAACTATACCACTTTTATCGCAGGAGCGTTCAGAGGAACGCAATACTACCAATATGATTATCGCCATACCACCGATGGCGAATTGTTCTCCTGCATTGGTAAATCACTCGAAGAATGTCGACAAAAGCGAGATGTATGGCTAACTGAAAATACAAAAAAATAACAAACTGACGGCGGAGAGAAATTTCCGCCGCTTCTTTTTTCAATTAGCCTAAGCGGACAAAAAAGAAGCAAAAAACCAATAGTAGATTATAATACGCTGATATTCTAGTTGTCTTAAATTAAATTTTGATGACTAAAAAATTAAGAGAATCTTCGAATTTAAATTCGAATTTACATAATATTTTGATATTTATATTGTTACTTTCCAATACCTCAATTTCCGAGGCGGTATATTCATTTCCATCTTTTTGACTCCACTCTTGAATTGTGTTTGTTGTTATAACGCCTATTTGATACTCTATAACATCAACGAACAATTCCTGTTTGTAATATTTAGGAGAATCACTAAAAAAAATATCAATTGCTACATCTTTAAAATCTACAATAAAAATATAATCCTGATAATCAGAAAATGAATTAACTATTGGAATAGGAGTATCATAATAAGAATAACAAAAATTAGAGTGAGGGAATTTTTCGTTTTCTGCCACTTTAACCTTCGCTAAGCGTTGATGACTTCTCCAATTAGTAAAAATCACAATATTGCTCTTGTCCGGAGACTTATCTATAAACTCTTCTATGTGAATGTGAATATCAACATCTCCATTGCAAGTTGTAGGCTCTGCAATATCAAGAATTTTTTCAAAGAATAGGTAATCAATACTTCTAGCTAGATTTACCCCATAAGTTTCCAGACCATGAATATTTTTGTGATAATCTCCATCAATAAAAGCGAATCTCCCTTTCTCTAATGTTCTGAAATATCCAAATGCATTTCCCTTATTATCATTCGGTAAATTTCTTTCTCTCCCAAAATGTTTTATAATATTTATTATTACATTATTCTTTTCCCATAAGCTTCCAACTTTTTCTCTGAAATCATTTATTTTGTTTTCGCTAAGTGGTATGTCTTTTATTATATTAAATTCATCTATTTCTGCCCTTTTCTTCAAATATGAAAATAAATCAATTATTTTTTCTTTCCTCATATTTAATTGAGATTCCTGTCCTTCATTTTCTTTTCCGAAGATAAAATCAATATACTCTTTATCCTCTATCGTTATTCTATCTAGGTTTTGCTTTATGTCATTTAATTCGTATTTGAAGCTATTGTTTAATTCAATACAGCTATAATCATCAGGTATAATATCGTCGTTGTATTTTAACAAAATCAGCACAAAACTAAATGTCATCCAATGACTAGGCATTAAACATAAATAGACCTTCCCTAGTGGTGGTTTTTCAATTTCCCAGCGATGAATAACTGGTTTAATACATTGAAAGATTCCGAAACAAACAATAACCAACCCGAAAAGAATATCTTTATCAGTCTTTTATCAAATGTATTGCAAGGGAATAACAACGGAAATGAAAATTCCGATAATTACTATCAGGAGGGTTTAACTGATAAAGGATTGAGCACTTTCCATGTAAGAGCAGGAACGCCCGATCCCGAAGAGGAAGAGTTTATTCGCAGAATGAAAAGAAAGAAAAAAGGAAAAAGGAGATAACTATCTATATATATTGCATATATAGATGAATATTCGATATAAGAGGTGTATTTTATTAGAGAATGATTTATAAACAGTTTTTTAATAGATATTTGCGCTCTTTGCATATTTGAGATAATACAACTTTGTTTTTGTAAAGATGTATTATCTTAACCCGTGGTGCATTTATCCTAATAAAAACAAGTTGTTCATTATCAATTAAATGACTATATTTATTTAGCTACCAACTAATTAAATATATGAACAACTTCACTCGAAATTACGAAAAAATATTGGAAACATTGCAATCTATAGAAAGTCAGATGAACTTTTTGAATCAAATACGAAAACCTAGACTATCAGATATTGAGTTAATTGCCATTGACTTAACTTCCGAATTTTTGGGTATTGATTCAGAGAGGGATTTGTTTAGAAAGCTACCTATTGATTTACTTTCAAAAATAGACCGTAGTGTTTATAACCGAAGGAAACGACGACTGTTCTATTATCGAGATTTATTACGAAGAAAAGTAGCTCTCAGCATCAGTAATCAAGATTACTATATTATAGATAGCATGCCATTGGAAGTCTGTAAGCTAAGTCGAAGTTATCGAAGTCAGATTTGTAAAGAAGAATACGAAACTGCCCCTGACAAAGGTTATTGTGCTTCTCAATCAAACAATAATTATGGCTACAAACTTCATGCTATTTGTACTATTGATGGTGTTTTTACTGATTTTGATTTGACTCAGGCTTCAATACACGACATTCATTATCTGAAAGATATAAAATCAATGTATAATGATTGTACTATTTTAGGAGATAAAGGATATTTAAGTATTGATTATCAGAGAGATTTATTCTCAAGTAATCAAATTAAGCTTGAAGTACCAATGCGTGGCAATCAAAAGGATTATAAACCACAAGCTTATATCTTTCGAAAATCAAGAAAACGTATAGAGACCTTGTTTTCTCAATTATGCGACCAATTCATGATTCGGAGAAATTATGCCAAATCTTTTGATGGGTTCAAGAACAGAGTATTGTCTAAAATAATGGCGCTTACAGTTATACAACTGATAAACAAATTAAACAACCGAAATATTAACAACTTAAAAACTCGGATTGCTTAAATGCACCACGGGTTATCTTATATCGTATCTATTGATATATTACAAATAAAATATTAATTCCATATAGTTATTATCACTTTTATGATATAGATTCTTTATTACTTATGAACCATTGCCTTAAAAAACTGATAATCATTAAATAATACGGATCGTTTAACCCCAAATGTTCACAAATAATCTGAACTAACCTTCCATAATTAAAACTATCAGAAGAAGTCAATAATATGCGCTCCGATTCTTTAATCCACTCAACATATAATGATTCGCATTGAATCTCTTCTTCGTGCTCCCAATAGGAATTTATAATTTCCATTATGGTAAGCAAATCAATTTTATTAATTAGATCCTCTATGCTAATGTCCATCTTTTTGGCTAATCCAGCCATTAAAATATCAAATGTACGAAGACGATCGGTATACTCTATGAATTTTAATAATCTGGTAGATAAAAACAGTGCTACAGAAAAAATATGATCTATAGACATATCATTTTCCAAAAGGAAAGGTGTTAGTAAAGTTAGTTTCTGGGATAAATCAAGATAATCATATGTTAGTTCGAAACGATTCCAAAGTATGGAATTATTCGGATAATAACACCAAATGGCTTTTCCAAAAGGAAATTCTTTTGAATTTATTGAAGGATTACAATTCAAGAATGACTGAAAATGGTTGATAATTTCAAACTTTAAGGCATCCGTTTTATCAGTTGTGGACGAAAAAATAATTCTGATATGCTCTCCCCTTTCTTCTGATAATGATGTCAAGCAACAATCTAAGAGTTCGGTATTTTGCTTATAAAAAGATAGTATATCAGGCAATAAAATTGACCAATCTTTTCTGGAATAAAATATTGAAATACAACACCAAGTCTTATTGTTATTTTGAAAACATATTGGCTTCATAGTATTTATTTTAAGAATATTTGTTCGCTATAATTAAAGTTCTTATATACAATACCTTTGCCAAAACCATTTTCATTAATGATGTCGTTATTTTCTACAATTTCTTTTACTTTTTTAAAATTCAGAGCTTCCATTATTATCATAATGATCTTTATCTGAAGTTCCGAATCATAAATTTTATAAAACGGTTGTTCTTCATCCTTCAATCCGGTATCAGTCTTTTTTAAAAATTTAGTTTGCTCACCAATTTTGACAATTAATTCATCTGGGTTATCAAACCAAATGCCTGTCTCCCACTTATCTTTTATTGTTATTCGAAACTTTTCATCCATACAATTATTGTTTATTAATACTATATCATCGAATCGGTTATGATTTAAGTGAAAGTTATCAATTATTGCCCCATATTCACAGTGTGAATTATTGTATAATAGCAATGCATATGTATAAGAAGGATTGATATAAGATAGATATATACTGTCTATAAGCTTAATCATGTATTCCTGAGATATCCTCTCTTCATTAGAGTGATTTAAAGCATTGTAGAATTCGTTCCGATAAAAAAAACATTGTTCTAAACCATGTTTTATCAAGCGATCAAATAGCTCAACATCTTCTACTCCATAACCAACCAAGGCTTCATTGTATCCTCCGATTTTCATAAAATCAGACTTTTCTAGACAAACACGGCCAATAACATCACGACAGGAATAATTGCTTGTATAAAATATATTATCTTTATTTTGAAACTCCTGCAACATAAATGCTGCAAAACCGTTTCCTAGAAAATTATCAGCATCCAGATTGCAAACTAATCTAGAATCGGAAAGCCTAAAAGCCATATTCCGGCTATGGCTCCTCAAGTAACTGTTCGGAGTTGTTGTTTTATAGTAAATCAACATTCCGATATCTATATATTTCTTTAAATTCTGTTTAACCCATTCTTCCAGACCATCCGAGGAATTATAATCCAGCAACACAAATTCAGTATCATCAGGCAGGTAATTATCTTCCATATTTTTTACTAAGGTTTCCTTCAAATGATGCAATCGGTTCATGCAAGTTATACAGAATCCTATTCTTTTATTTTGATTAATAATTATGTTTCTCATAAAATAAGTGTTATACAAATAAGATTTTAACTTAACTAATTTTATACACAGCTTTTAGTCTTTAGTTGCACCCCATTCACCTAAAAAATAGTGTACGGCATGTGCTTCTTTTAGTTGTTCGATTAATTCATCATTTTCATAGCCTACTCTCACCAATTGTGCCTGATATAGATCAAAGGGAGATACATACTTTGCAGGAATATGATAGATGTCTTTTCTCTAATGCTTCATAAAGCTTGACCAACGCCCATGGCCCTGTTGTGCTTAAGACATCCGTTTTCTTATCGTCTGTCTTAATTGTTGTAATATTGGGGGATAATACACTACTAATTATTTTAGCCATAAAAGGATGACCGGGGGTACTTAACATGAGGACATTATTAAAGATATAGTCCAATTTTTCTGTTTTATGAGACTCCGGCTCCAATGCAAAACAACAGCTTTTACCCGCAATAATCTTATCTAACGGTTTGACGGATTCATAATCGAAATCAACATACATACCTCCCATCTTATACAAAATAAGATAACGTACTACATCCCAACGTTGAACATTATAGGCAAACCTTTGATAAATATCCCAATATTGAGGATAATATTGAAGAATAAAATTATTCATCCTTGCATTATTCCAAAACTCATACTTCCATCCAGGATAATCTTGTTTCCATGTATCCGATAAAGTCTCGCATAATTTAGGCATAGGATTTTCTGTATCTGACCATATCTGGTGAATAATTTTAGGTACTAAAGTCATAGTTATTAGTTTTAATAAAGGTTAATACTCTCTTTTATCACTTTTCTTATAGGCATGAAAAAACGTTCCAACAAAGATATATCTTGCGTTATTATATCGGCCTGTGCTTGCATTTCTGCCAAATAAGGTAATTCTATATTATAAGTAGTACGCAATCCCTGCGGTAACTTTATTTCCACAATATAGTTATTTCCATCTTTCCCTTTAGAGGGAACTAGTGATATATTTTGTACAGTACCACGTACAATACCAAATTCATTGTCTGGAAAATTCTCGAATCTGATATTTACTTTTTGACCAATTTTTACTTTCCCTGATCTGGCAATAGGTAGAGTTGCTTTCCCGATGGTCTCTCCTTTATTTGTAGGAATTATATTGAATATTTCGTTCCCAATTGTTATGTTTTGATTTGCGACCCAGTAAGTTGTAAATGTGACTTTTCCATTAACCGGGGCTATAAGTACATTATTCATTTCCCATGTTTGGATTTCGGTCAATAGCTGTGTCACAAATGTCTTTATCTGCGTTTCTAAGGTGTTTTTCTTTTCTATGTATTGATTTTCCGTATCTAAAAGATCTTCATGCATTTGTGCGATTTGTATTTGCATATTCTCTAGGGTTGAGAACATGTTTTCTACAGAAAGGTGACCTTGTAGAGATTGATTTTGTGATTTTTCAAATTCTTCATTAGATAGAACGCCTTTTTTATTTAGTGTCGAATCTCTGGCATATTGTAGTTTTGTTAACTTCAACTGTTCTTCTATTATCGTTTTTTGTCGCAACATATTGTTATAATATACTTCGTTCCGTTTTATGCGGTCTCCCATCAAGTCAATTTTTTTCAGATAATAATCTTGTTGTTTAAATTGAAAATAATCAGATAATGTTATGTAAAAAGAAGAATATATGCCTTGTACACTGCCTAAATTCATTTCTTTGGGAGGCAATATATGTATTGTATCAACCCCTTTATCAATCGCAATTAGATATTTTTTGAGCGAAAGTATATCCTGTGTTTTTGCCGAGTTCTCAATAACAGCTAAATAATCCCCTGCTTTGACGACTTGATTGTCCGTGACACTCAACTCTGTTAGTTTACCGGAAGCCTTTGCAACGATAGCTGCCGGAGGGGTTGTCCCTGTTAATGTCATGGTGGAACTTATAATATCGGGATATTTAAAAATAGAGCTACCTATCAGGATAACTATTACAATTATGCTTAAGATGGTTATGCCCCATCGTAAAATCCAAGGTGGAATGTCTCCTAATACCTCCTGAAATTCCTCACTTCTCAGTTCTACCTTTTTTTCGTTTTCCTCAGTCATATCTGTTTATAATCCTAATTCCAATTGATTCTTTACCAATATATAATAAGCCCCTCTTTTAGCTATTAATTCAGGATGTGTACCTTCTTCTATGATTTTTCCTTTATCCAGCACAATAATATTATCCGCATGCTGAACCGTGCTTAATCTATGGGCAACTATTATCACTGTCTTGCCCTTATAAAACGTGTTGAGATTGTCTAATATTATCCGTTCGTTGTTTGCATCCAAGGCATTTGTTGCTTCATCTAAAAAGATAAAGTCGGGGCTCTTGTATACAGCCCGGGCTATCAGCAGTCTTTGCCTTTGTCCCTGGCTGATACCGTTTCCTTCCATTCCTATCTTTGTATTGTATTTTAGAGGTAAAGATTCTATGAAGTCTTTTATGTTAGCAACATTGACAGCATGAGTCAGTTTTGTTCTATCTACAACTTCTGCACCTACGGCTATATTATTGGCTATAGTGTCGGAAAATATAAAACCATCCTGTAAAACAGCTCCGTTCTTTTGTCTCCATAGGTGTGGATTTATTTCCTGGAGGGGAGTCTGATCTATTTTTATATTCCCTTTATTAGGTGTATAAAAACCTAATAAAAGTTTTATCAATGTCGTTTTACCGCTTCCGCTAGCTCCTACAATTGCCGTTACTTTATTCTGAGGTATAACAAGACTGATATTGTCGAGAACATATTCCCTGTCAGATCCGTCATAGCTAAAAGAAACATCTTCGATGGATATGGACTTATTATCGGGAATATAATTAATTTTTAAAGCTAAGGTTTGCTCTTCATCTTCCTTATTGTGTATTTCGTTTAACCGTTCCAAGCTAATTTTAGCATCCTGAAATGACTGTGCAAAACCGATTACCTGCCCGATAGGGGCAGATAGCTGACCTATTATATAACTGATGGACATCATCATCCCTAACGTTATATTTCCGTCTACAACAAGTTTTGCCGCAAGGAAAGAAATAAATAACGAAGTCGTTTGACTAAAGAAAACAGAACCTAATTGTTGATACTGTCCCAATGCCAACCCTTTAATGTTTATTTTAAAAAGTTTTACTTGTATTCGTTCCCATTTCCAACGGTATTGTTTCTCTATGTTATTCAATTTAATTTCCTGCATCCCTGTAACCATATGAACCAAATTGCCTTGTTCGGCGGAAGCCTGAGAAAATCGTTTATAATCCAGATTCCGACGGTATTTCATAAAAAACAATATCCACATTACATAAAGTGTATTCCCAAGCAAGAAGACACCCAATATAGTTAGGTTATAATAGCCTAAAATAAATGCAAATATGACGAAGTTTCCAAACGAAAATAATGTCGACAATGTCGAGCCAGT
This sequence comes from Dysgonomonas sp. ZJ709, assembly GCF_011039195.1. Classification (NCBI taxonomy): domain Bacteria; kingdom Pseudomonadati; phylum Bacteroidota; class Bacteroidia; order Bacteroidales; family Dysgonomonadaceae; genus Dysgonomonas; species Dysgonomonas sp. ZJ709. The sequence goes on along the minus strand of NZ_JAAKEM010000045.1, from coordinate 10,385 downwards.
CAGGAATGATTCTATCCGGTTATGGTCTCCGATTCGTTGCATAATATCCCCGATATTTTTGGTATCGAAGAAACGAAGGGGAAGTTTCATTAGTTTTATCAGGAAATCGGAGATCAAGGCTATATTAATGCGTGTATTCATGTGTAACGTAATCCAGTTACGAATGAATTCAACAGCCAATTGTGTTACGAATAGAACCAATTGAGCGATAAGGATAAGGGTTATAAAACTTAGGTTGTTATTCCCTATCCCTTGATCTACTACAGTTTGTGTCAAAAAAGGGAATATGAGTTGCAGAATGCTTCCGATACCCATTCCTACAACTAATTGTAATAACTGTTTTTTATACGGGGTTAAGTAGCGGAGAAAGTATTTTAAATTTCTTTCTTCTTTTCGTTTCTCGTCTTCGTGTTCGTAGAATTCAGGCGTTGGTTTGAGCATTAGGGCAATTCCTGTATCATACCCCTCCGATTTTGAACTGATCCATTTTCTTTTAAACTCCTCTTTGGTAAGAATGTACTGCCCTCGAGCCGGATCGGAAATCATTATTTGATATTCTTCATTATCGGTCTTGCCCAAAAAACGTTTTTTCTTTTTTACTCCATAACATACTACAAAGTGCTGCTGCTCCCAATGTAGAATGCAAGGAAAGGTCATGTCTTCGATAAATCGGTCGAAAGATATTCGCACGCCAGTAGTTCTGAATCCGATGTTTTCGGCGGCATCGCTAATGCCTAGCATGGAAACGCCTTCGCGTGTGATAAATGAGTTTTCGCGCAGTGTTTGCAGGCTATAGCTACGTCCATGGTATTTTGCAACCATGCGGATACAGGTCGGACCGCAGTCCATACTGTCCAATTGGCGGAAGAAGGGAAATTTTTTCACTTTAATTGTTTTTTTGCCATGCCTTTCCTTCGGCGGTTTGCGACCGCCATGAACCGAAACAATAATGAATGGCAAATGCATTCTCTACTTTCTTTAGTACACATGGACGAGCATGACCACTACGCAACATTAAGACTTCTTGCATTGACAATGGGGATATTAAATCCGCAGGCAACAAAGTTACATTTTTTTTTGCTTTATACTGATCATATACTCTAGCTACCATTAACGGACCGGTAGTCGCTAATATTTGATGTGTGTCTCCCTGTTGATAATCTACAAAAAAATTGGTTTTCATATCATCAATAATAGCTGCCATATAAGGATGCTTAGGAACAGATGCCATTAACGCATTACCTATAGGTAATAAATTGATAGAGTTTTTATGGACGGGGGGCTCCATACCCATACAACAGCTTGAGTCGGTCAATAATACATCCAAAGACTGGATACATTCGTAATCCAAATCCACATACAGCCCTCCGATATAGTATAAAATCAAGTAACGTATCGCATCCCAACGTTGAACATTGAATGGATAGCTATAATAATATTCTAAAAAATCAGGACATTTTGATTCTAAAAAATCATGAATCATTTGTCTGTTCCAAAAACGATATTCCCAATCGGGGTGTTTTTCTTTCCAAGTGTTTGCAATAACAAGCAGATTTTTAGGAGGCCCGGCAGGATCTTCATATATATGGTGAATCATACGCGGAATTTTCATCCGGTTAGCAGCCTCTTTACTATACGACAACAATTTTTCTTCCATAAACGCTGTACCATCCTGCTCATGTGGTGTAATAGCCGGAATACTGTATTTAACCTCTTGTAATAGTAATTCTTCCTCAACAGCGTTAATCATGAAAACAGGACATTTAATTTCCGGAAATTTATATTCGTTAACTGGAATTTGACTGGTGTTAGAAACAATAGATAAGCGATTCTCAATAAGGTTGGCGTATTCATACGAAGATTCCCAGTATTTATCAATATGATCCAGATAGTACCATTGAAAAGAGAAAGGACTATGGGATGGAATCTTCTCAATAATGTTTAACTTTTTGAAAACAGGAAATGTTTTTAATTGGGTATCTATGTCTTGCCATACCCTTCGCCAGCTTCCCCAGCCTGAACAAATATGAACCAATTTGGAAAAATAATATGAATCGCTTGTCCTCATTTTTCCATTCGAGTTATGAAAATCCCAACCTGAAATATGTCCGATACGCTCATCATAACGATATTTTTCTAATATGTAAGAACAGAAAGCATAGAAAGCGGGGTATGGTACACTGAAACCATCAAATATAATCCCCTCTGTTTCGTGACGAAAAAACCATCGAACAGCTTTCAGCATAATTTCATTATATTCTAAATGTTTTTTATTTAGCAGAATCTTTACCTTACAATCCCATTGAATTTCATTAAAAATAGATTTTATCTGATTCTCCTCAGTAACTTGTTCTTCTGTTCCTGGTGTATTATAAACTAAATACAAACGTTGAGGTTTAATTTTCTGTAGTTCATTATAAATCTGCTGGATATTCTCAATAGATCCTACGGTGACTAACAATATAGGCGTTTCTTTATTATAAATAATCATATAAATATAAAGTTATATAAATGATAATAAAATAGTAGAAGAAGGGTTTACTTCTTTCAACATAAAAATAACTCTTAATCTAGCGTTGACTGAATATTCAAAATAGAGAAATCAATATATTTTCTTCTTTCCGATTCTAAATTTATTAGGGATTTCTTTATTGATATCAGATTCTTCTGAATATTTTCTTTTAAACCGAACCATATGATAACACATAGCTTCAAATTCTTTACGATAGATTAATGTTCCTTTGTCCCAAAGCATATTCCCGGCAAAACCTTCTACTATCTGAAATTCAAAATAGGCTTTTAAACTATTTGATTCTTGTAATCGTCTTACTACATGAGTCATACTCTCTATTTCTGTTTTTATCTGGCTATAATGAAGCCCAATTCCAAATTCTTTGAATGCAAAATTGGTCTCATCAAAAAAGAAATTTTCAGAGCTTGTAAATATTCTTATATAGTCTTTACTTTCCTTGAATAACTCTCTCATTTGTGAATTATTCCTATATAGAGCAAAGCATCCCGCCAGATAATCATGACGTGCACTTATTATATCATATTCGGCTAATATTTCATCAGTCATAAATGCTCGTATATTACCCCATATGATATCTATATCACAATAGCCCCAAAAATCACAGCCTTTTATTAAGTCGGAAAAGATATATCCAAAAGCCGGCTTAAAATCACATAATTTATAGCCATAACTTACTTTTATCTCTAGATTTAGAACATTTGATGCAGTCTTATTAAACTGTTCATAAGAATAAGGTATGATTCTTACGTTATCGGGTAATTGTATTGGTAATGATTTATTATCTGATAAAAGAATATAATCGATACTTGGATTGAATTTACATGAATGTAGAAAATAAGAAAAATACCAGGGCCAATCTCCCATCCATGGTATAAGTAAGGTTATTGTCTTTTCCTTGTAAGTATTCATTATGTATTATATTTAAGAGTAAAAACAAAGAGAATCCATTTTCTAAGATTTTGTAGATTCTCTTTTGATTTTCAATAAGAAAAAACAGGTTCTCAAATGCTGGAGCAAATACAACCACTTATAGAGATCCGGCAGTATCCTCTAACGTTTCCTACAGCAAAACATTCTCCCGAACATGACCCTGTGCATGCTAATCCACTTCCCCCCTTTACATTTTTCAGCTCTTTCTCGCTAAGAATTTCTGAAATCCCTTTTAAATTGATCTTTTTCATAACAATAATAACTTTAAAATAATGATGTGTTTATTCTACTTGTCTTGTAATAACTCATCAATCCATTCTTTCATATTTTTTGCCCCCATAAAAGGTGTGGATTTATGTTTCAATTCTCCTTCCTTATTATATATGAGATAAGTGGGTATGGAAGAAAAACCAAATTGGTCTAGTACTTCATCCCATTCTTTACTGCTCAGGTAATAATGTTCGCCTTTCATTTCTGAAATCTTTTGTTGCCAGGTTCTACGAGGAGAGGTATCATTAGTTATATAAACAAATATAACCCCTTTATTATCAAATTCTTCTTTGATTTGCTTAGATTCTTTCATTGCTGTCAGACACGGACCGCACCATGTAGCCCAAAAGTCAACAAAAATAACTTTACCTTTGTATTTTGAAACAATACTATCCATTAACCCAGCCGTTTTTTCATTAACTACCAAGGCTTGACTATCAGCACCTAATTGAATTACCCTATTATTCTCATTGAATAATATATCAATAAAAGGACTTTCCTTATAATATGCCTGTATATTTTTAATCTGAACTTTTGTTAAAGGAATCATTTCTTTTAGTTGCATATTATACGCACTTGCAACTAATAAATCATAAAATAATCCGTTATCTGAACCTATACAATCCTGAAGTATTGCTTTTGCCTCCACCAACCAATCCGTAATGGGAGTTTCTCCTATCGAAGGAATATTTAGAGTTTGATTTTTCAATAAAGATTGTAAAACAATAGGATAGTAATCGGCATATAGGCATATGGGATCATTTAAATTGAACTCTTTAAGAACAGAATAATAGGACTTATCAGGCTCTTTCAAATGAAAATCTGATGGTACGGAATCTACCTTATGTTGTCTCATATAGGTAATATTCATTATGCCATTATAATCCAATAAAATATTATCAAGATAAAACAATTTAGCATTAATCTCAACCAATTGTTTAGCGGTATCCGAAAGTTTTGTATTCGCTTCTAATGTTTTTAATATCTCTCCCATTCTATTTATCGTATAGTCGGCTAATGCTTGAGGGGACATATTATAATTGTCAGGACGTATAGGTTGCATCAATATTTCCATCATCGCATCTGTAATATTCATCATGTCATCGGCAGTTACTCCAAGATCGCTTTTTAGATCGACCTTTTTATCCCCTTTACTGTCATCGAAAGTTATGTTCAGAATCGTTTTTTTCCCGGGAATAAGAGGCACTCCGCCGTTGTATATATCTGATCTTATATTACCGATATTTATACTGGTAAGAGAAACACTTTGACTGAAACTGCCATCCTCTTTTATCGGAATTTCATATTCCGTCCTCTCAGATGTAATGGGGTTGCCAACACTCAAACTTAGAGTTTTCGATTGGATCTCATTATTTCCAGTTAATTTTCCGGTTAGTTCTGCTACACCACTTTGTATATGGGGAACAATTAAGGTTCCATTTGACTGACCTTTTACTATCACCGATAGAAAAATGGTTATAAATAATATGAATGCCTTGAATAAATGCATAATCTTCTTAAATTAACTTGACGAAATTTTCAATTTGATAATTGATAGAAGAATCATCACTAAAATAATTCTTCTATCATAATCATAGTTTAGCCTAACCAGCAGATAAGTCCGGCAAAAGGTGCATATTTGCATGTTCCCGATCGTCCGTTGCAGGTGCATGAAGCCCCGTCTGATTTACCAGCACAAGCCGATGATCCAGTATCGCTTCCTCCTTTTACATTCTTAAGCTCTCTTTCACTGAGAACTTCCGAAATTCCTTTTAAATTAATCTTTTTCATAATAGTTAATAAATTGAATTAATGTTGCAGAAAAAACAATAAATGATCAGTTTATTGCCTATTGCCCGGCAACTTAACAATAGATATTAATGTTAACATATGCAATTAGTATCATTCAAATAAACCTATTCTCTTATATATTTTGCCTCCGACACAACTCATGGGATAGGACTTTGTATACGATCTTTCTTTGGTCTTCTTCATGAAAATTAATATTTAAGTTAGATTGTGGTATTATCGTTTACATGGTATCTTATCTCAAATAAGAAATCGTGTTTTATTCTCTCCAGATTTAATTATAGAGTTCTCTCCTCAACACTTATTTTTCAATGATAAATAGATGAAAACAGCACTATGAGGATAGACGATATTAGTTTCGTACTATAATGTATTTATATTATTCAATATCCAGATCACTAAAGTACCTTAAGTCTTCAATTTGATAGTTATCCGGTAGCTTATAGCCATTTATCAGTATTGTCGGCGTTCCCTGAATTTGTAACTTATCAATCCAGTCTTTATGTTTTTTTAGTTCTGCATCAACCTCATTATTTTCCAGATGGAAACTCTCCAGATTAGCTATGTTATATAGTTTACATTTTTTTTCAATCCAGTCGATAAATAAGTCGGAGGGTAACTGCTCCTCCTTATTAAAGAATATACTCTCTTCACCATTAAACCAATCCCTATAGATAATTTTAGTGTTCTCTATATTCAGGTTCATGTATAGCCAAATAAGAATTCTATTACTGTAATGAAGTTTCTCATTGAAATTGAACGATGTAAATATATATTGTATACATAAATCATCAGCACCCGAATCTAAAAGTCCTTCAATTCGGGCATGCATTTTTGCACAAGGATTACAGTGTGGATTTGTCAGGACAGTAATCAAAATACGCCCTTGGGGATTGCCAAATATAATATTTGATGCAAGCTTATCTATTTCATAATACGTTTGCTTTCTCAGTTGGGTTATGAATATTTCCTCATTAGCTTTAAAACTATTTAATTCCTGCGTTATTTGTTCTGTTTTTCCATCTTTACTTAACTTGGGAGTAAGCATATTTACAATAATTATCGGTAATGTGTAGATGCAACCGAGTCCAATTATATCGGATATATTTAAGGTTGGAATAACTATAAAGCCAAATAACAGATTAACAAGAAAAATTCCTCCAAATAAGAACTGTACGATCAAACATAGTGGACACCATTGTTTTACTTTGAATCTTTGATACCATATACTCCAGATGCTATACAACAAGCTACAAATATTTATGATAACTAAATAAGGTATAAGTGAAGAGAAAAATAGTATGATAACAGTATTAGCCAAAAAATAAGCTAATCCAATTTCGCTCCAGCCTAACACTCCCCATAATTTTGCAGCCTTCGATTCTAGAACATCATTACAGTCTGCATATTTAAACAAAGAGCATATTTTATCACTATACTCACTATGAATATGAATTTGTTTCTTTACTAGCAGATAACCAATATAAACACCTGCAAGGTTTAGTAACAACAATAAGGACAGCCCCAAGTTATTATACAATGAATTTGAAATGTATGCAAGAATAATTAGAATACTAGCTGTAATTAATAAAAGTGATCTTTGAATTAAATTGAATGTTTCTTTTTTTTTATTTTTATTGTAATACGGTTCAATTGAATTTTCATTCGCTTCTGCTAATAATACAACTCCAGACCAGGATTGCACAAACTTCTCCGGCTCTAAATCTATAATATTACCATTCCATATAAATTTAACATTTTGCTCATTTACTTCTTCAACCAAAGCGAAATCCCCTCCATAATGAGCAATAAACGGAGTCTCAATATTCAATATATTTTTTCCCCGATCCTCTATTTTTGTGGCAGCATTTTCTATTCTATAGTCAGAAAGCATTTTCGAAATTCCATACAAATTATATTTATGAGGGTGTTCATTATAATATTTGTTTGAAAATGTTTTAGTGCTTTTCACATTTAATAATGTAAGAAAAGCCGTAAAAACATTATAATTCGTGGAATTAATTATGCGTGCCATTCGTATATTATTTTAAGAAATTTAAAGTTCTACAGTTTAGATATTACAAAGAAAAGATATTTTTTAAATAAACTAAACATAATTTAAATTATTTCACCAAAAAAGTATTAATAACTCTAAAATTGCATAAAAAAACGGCTTGAATATAATCAGGCATTTTATAGTAGAAGATTCGAAAATATGTCCTCTATTTTGTACAATTAGTTAAATATTGGCAATTAGCACATTAAAATGATTGTTGATTTTATTAAAATTAGGAACATGCTTGTATATAAATAATGCTGTACTCCCTGTGGATTATAAATTATAACATAGTGAAACGTACTGAAAAATGATGTAATGTGACGACACGATTCAATACTCTTTAAATTATTGAGTTTGGTTTGCCTTATCATTAAAAATAAGGTATATGCAAAATCCCTATGTTTGAAATCTGAGTGAGGAGTGAGCTATCCGTTTTATGGTTAATTTTGGATAATTTCGACTTAATCAATTTAACCTAAATGATATAGTTTATGAGACAAAGTAAAGGATTAGACTTCAAAGGACAAAATATCTATGTAGGTATAGATGTTCATTTGAAAAGTTGGTCGGTGGCGGTACTCTCAGAGAGTTCGGTTCTAAAGAAGTTCAGTCAAGATCCACAGCCGGAAGCTTTACATAAATTTCTGGTTACAAATTATCCGGGAGCAACTTATCATTCGGTATATGAAGCCGGATTCAGTGGATTCTGGACACACAACAAACTTACGGAATTAGGGATTAACAACATTGTGGTTAATCCGGCCGATGTACCGACTATGAGTAGAGAGAAATTGAGAAAGACCGATGCGGTCGATTGCGGCAAACTCGCCAGAGGTCTGCGTGCGGGAGATTTGAGAGGTATTTACGTTCCCCGTGCAGAGATATTGGAAATACGTTCTTTGATTAGACTGAGAAACTTGATCGTAAAAGACACCACGCGGGAGAAGAACCGTATCAAGTCTCTGTTACGTTTTCACGGCATAGAGATACCGGAAGAATTTACCCGTGACACGATGGGCAACTGGTCGAAGCGTTTCCTGCAATGGCTGGACAAGGTAGAGATGTCTACCGAGTACGGACGGAAGACATTGGACTTGCATATCGAGCAGTTTGATCGCTTGCGTGAAATGTTATTGCAGGAAACGAGGGCTATCCGGGAGTTGTCACGTAGAGAACCGTTCGCTGAGCCGTTGCGATTGTTGATGACGGTTCCCGGAATCGGAATCACGACCGGCATAACATTACTCATGGAGATAGACGACATCGGTAGATTTAAGAATGCCGACCAGTTGGCATCCTATATCGGACTGATCCCGATGTGTCATTCGAGCGGAGAGAAAGAGGTGTAGGTAATATTACCATACGAAAACACGCTATACTGAGGTGCTACTTCATCGAAGCCGCATGGATGGCCATCCGAAAAGATCCGGCAATGACGATGGCCTATGAGGAATATCGCAAGAGAATGAACGGCAACAAGGCTATCGTAAAGATTGCCCGCCGATTGGTAAACAGAGTGTTTTTTGTTCTTAAACGTAAACAAGAATATGTCAACTGCGTCGTCTGATAACATACGATCCTATAAAGTAAACAGCTTTTCACACGAGAGAAAACACTATCGTCTTCGTGCAGCTTTGAAGTCTGCTTTGCAAAATCTGTGACTCTCGCCTATATAAACTAATACAGGGATTTGCAGCGCCCCAAAAATCGGGAAGTCTGCTGTGGAAAGTCTGTTTACTATAGGATTAAAGATTGGGTTTTTTGAGCCATATAGACAATATCAGTAATACTGAAAAGGGAGATAGAAAATCCATCTCCCCCAATAGCGTTACTGCATATCGTCAGGATGTTTATTGCTGACAGGTTGCTCCCCAGCAGTGCCTGTTTCCTCTTTACATCCTGACATAAAGATAAAAAAATAAAAATTAATCATTAAAAAATTTGGATTTAAAATGGGAAACGAAGATGATTTAAGAGGTTTAGCCAAAGTCATGGAATTTATGCGGGCTTTGAGTATTTTGTTTGTGACAATCCATATTTACTGGTATTGTTACGAGTGTATTAAAGATTTTGGTATCAATATTGGCGTAGTCGATAGAATACTTATCAACTTCAATAAAACAGCCGGATTATTTTCCAATCTGTTATGGACTAAACTATTTGCCGTTGCATTCTTAGGATTATCCTGTTTAGAAACTAAAGGTGTAAAAAACGAAAAAATAACATGGAACGAAATTTATGTGTATGCCGCCTGCGGTTCAATCGTTTTTTTCCTGAACTGGTGGGTACTGAATTTACCCCTGCCGCTTGAAGCCAATGCCGCACTATACACAGCAACCCTTATTATCGGATATATCCTCTTACTGGTTGCCGGGCTGTGGGCAAGCCGCCTTTTGAAAAACAGACTTATGGAAGATGTCTTTAACATCGAAAACGAAAGTTTCATGCAGGAAACACACCTGATGGAGAACGAATATTCGGTTAACTTGCCTACCAGATTCTATTACCAAAAGAAGTGGAATGACGGCTGGATAAACGTTGTCAATCCGTTTCGGGCGACAATGGTGCTCGGGACTCCGGGAAGTGGCAAATCTTATGCCGTAGTGAATAACTACATCAAACAGCATATCAAGAAAGGATTTTCGATGTACATTTATGGTGCGCCAGTCAAGGTAGTATAATAATCGTCCCTTTGGCAAGGATTAGGCAAGTGTTCTTTGAAAATGACCTATCATCACCGGCTCATCTGTTCAACGAAAGACGACAGGGAGTGTAGCACGCTCG
>NZ_JAAKEM010000044.1:0-19401 GCF_011039195.1 Dysgonomonas sp. ZJ709 | reverse complement strand
TGCACATAGACTACTGCCGTATCGCCTTCGGTGAAATAGAGCGTTGGCATAGGTATCTGCCCATTGACTGCTATTGCCTTTTTATTTTTCCCTGTATAATTCACAATCGTATCATTGATATATAAATTATATTCCTTGATGTTTTGTGACTTTACCGTGGGAATTATAAACGACAGCACAAAAATCGAAAATAGTATTTTACTAATTTTTTTCATATACAATGAGTATATATTTTTTGTTTACTTATTTTCAAATTTTTTCAGCTTTCGCTTCATAAATTCTATTTCTTCTGCTTGGGTTTTGAGTATGTTTTTTTGCAGCTGTATCAGTTCGGGGTCGGTAAGGTTTGCTTTTTCCGACATCAATACTGCGGCTGCGTGATGGGGTATCATACCTTTTACAAATTGTTTATCGCCAACATTTATTTGCTCCCGAATACCAAACCATGAAAAAATACCTATTGCAGCAGAAATTATTATAATGCCCCAATTGATCTTCTTGTTTTCATACATACCCTTCATTATCCATATTTCAATAATCAACATTGCAGAAACCATCAGCAAGGTCATATACAAATTATTAATGTTGTGGATAAGATTATTTAAACCGTCAATCATAGCATACATTATAAAATACATTGCTGCGAACATTACAACCGCCATAATTGCAAAGCGTTTGTACATTGCTAAAGAATGGTTGCCGCTATGCCCTTCATTTTTAGGGCTATGTTGCATTTCCTGTTTGTTTTCCATATTTTCCATAATAAAGGGGGGTTTATTTGTTGTTAATTGTTTCTTGTACGCTACCGCAGGTTAGCATTTTGGAACCGAAATAAGGATTCTTAATAACCTTATCCAGACTCAACCAATTTGCTCCGCCTTTTTTCTTGTTATACATCGGACAATGTTGATAATATACGGTTTTCCCGTATTTAGCAACTTTCATTAGTTCATACATATTTTCAGACAACGATATGAAATGCTCTCTGTGATTACCAATATTATTTGTACCTTTCATGTATTCAGCATCGAAATTGAGTTTGGATTGAAGATTCATCCAAACAGTGTGGCTGCTACCGAGTTTATCCATTGGTACGGCTGCTATGTTTTTGTATAAAGATTCGGCTGCACTTTGCGCCGCTTTGCCATCACTTGCAACTAAAGCATCTTTGAGTGCAAAGTATGATTGATAAACAGGTTGAAATGCCACAATGGCATCCTGATTCTGAGCACTGGCGGGCTGATTGTATGATACAATTGTCAAAAGAGTGACTGCTATTGCTAAAATTAACTTTTTCATTTTGATTCAATTTAGAATTTGTAATTACTTTCTGTATTTACAGCAATTAGGTAAGGCAGCATAAGTTGCTATGTCTGCTTCATATTTATCCGTATCATGACCTGCTTTGGCTATTGCCTTACTAATCATCTCTACTGATGTATCGGATTCATCGAAACTCAAGTGTAATTGCTTTGTGTTTTGATCCCAGTTTGCGGATGATACACCGCTGATCTCTTTAGCTGCATTTTCGATACGTGTCTTGCACATCGGGCAATTTCCCTGAACTTGAATTATAACTGTTTTTTGTTCTTTTGCTTCCATGTTTTCTTTTTTTTAATTGTTATGCTACAATAGTATATAATCACGTAATTTATTAATTACAATGCAAAGTTGGCAACAAAGAGCCTTTCGTATGTTATGTTATTTAGTGGATGATTTATAAGATTTACACTTTGTCGAGCGATTTACGTTTTTCGGTTCTTATATTTTTGAAGTGAGAAGGAGTGAGTCCCGTTATTTTTTTAATTGACTACTTAAGTAGGCAACGCTTGAATAGTTGAGTTTGAATGCAATCTCGCTTAAAGTCAATTCGTCATAAACCAAGAGTTCTTTAACCCGTTCGATTTTTTGAGGTAATAGAGGTAATTTCAATTTATTCATATTTAAACTGTTTTATAATATTATTACTATTTTCCCCACAGTACGTCCCGATTCTATCTGCAAATGAGCTTGTGGCATTTGCTCAAAGGAGAACGTTTTGGAAATATGCGATTTAACAACTCCTTTTTCTAATAGATCGGCTATCTGCTTCATATCTTCTCCATTGGATTCAACCATCATAAAAAAGCAACTGTTTACGCCTTTTTCTTGTGCTTTTTGTTTGGCTTCATCTGTTAATCCCGATGGGAGGTTAACAATTGTACCTCTAGACTTTAATACATCTAAAGAACGGATAAAATTATTACCTCCAATCGTTTCGAGGACAAAGTCAATGTCGCTTACCATTTTCTCAAAATCCTGACTTTTATAATCGATATGTTCGTCTGCCCCTAAGCCGAGAATGAAGTCTTTATTGGCAGCTGATGATGTTCCGATTACATAAGCTCCCAAATGCTTTGCTATCTGAACTGCATAATGACCTACTCCACCCGAAGCGGCATGTATAAGCACCCGATCACCAGCTTTTAGATGTCCCTTTTTGGTGAATGCCTGCCAGGCTGTTAAGGCGGCAAGCGTTGCTGCGGCAGCTACTTCAAAAAAAATATTCTGCGGTTTTATCGCTAGCTGCCAAGCCGGAGCCGATACATATTCAGCATATGCTTTGCCATGACCGACAAAGTTTACCATACCGAATACTTCGTCTCCAATTTTAAAGTTGTGAACTGCATTTCCTGTTTCGACAATTTCTCCTGCTATATCCCATCCTAAAATAATAGGATCATAATTTTTAAAGCTATCGGCTAATGCATAGCCTTGGCGTGTTTTTACATCTACAGGGTTTATGCTGATAGCTTTTACTTTTACCAAAACTTCGTCTTCTTTGATAGTTGGTGTTGGAATATCTTGTATTGTCAGATTATCCACACTTCCGAATTCTTTTAATATGATTGTTTTCATCTTGTTTTTGTTAATTAAAAGAGCCTTTCTATAAGAGAAAAAGACTCTTTATTTCACTTATTTTTTATATTTACTTACTTTCTCAGTATGTTGCACATATTCAAAAATAAGCCCATCCGGATTCTGAACTCCCATATTAAACCCCGTAAGATACTCTTGGGGTCCATATAATATGCTTACCTCTTCGTTCATAAGAAGGTCTGAATAGGCTTCATCAATAGATAGCACATAGATGGTAAGGGAAGTATTCTTAATTACAGGAAGGTTTTTCCATGTTTCTTCCAGCCCGGAGAGTATAAGTATATCACCAATTTCGACTAAGGTAATATCCAACTCCTGATAATAGAATTTCATAAAATAAGGCTTTTCATATAATTTCTCGTAAAAAAACACCTGAGCCTCTAGTCTTTCCGGAGTTGTATATATACGATAAAGTGTTCTTAATATTTCCATATTTCTCTTTTAATAAAATAAATATAAGAAAGTAGTTAATGATATACTTTCGGATTATAGAAGACCATTGCAGTTGGGCTTACCAAAGCAATAAATAGGTCTGAAACCTTATCATTGTCATTTTTGTCGGCTTCAACTGTCTTATTCCCCAAAATCATTTTACGTCTTATTCTTGTGCCGTATTTAGGATGTATATATCTTGTACGTTAACATGAGCCGGTTGAGATAAAGCATAAGCTATTGCATTTGCTATATCTTCGACTTTTAAAGAGGCATATATTTCATATTCTTTTTTTACTTGTTCCGCATCACCTTTATAACTGACAAGGGCGAAGTCGGTTTCTACTCTACCGGGGCATATCTGTGTAACTCGTATACCGTATTGTTGTAAGTCTAAACGCATACCTTTGCTCAAACCATCTACCGCAAACTTTGTAGCACAATATACATTTCCACTTTGGAAAGTTTCTCTTCCCACGGTAGAGCCAATGTTGATAATATGTCCTGATTTTCGTAAAACCATGCCGGGTGTTATTGCACGTGTTGCATATAATAAGCCCTTTATATTTGTATCTATCATGTTATCTCAATCGTGAATATCCCCTTCATGAATAAGAGAAAAATTACCCAGGCCCGCATTATTGACCAGAACGTCAATGTTACTCCACTCTGTTGGTATGTTCTTCAAAAGTGCGTCTTCCACTTCTGTGTGTACTCTGATATCAAAGCTAAGCGGTAAAACTTTTGACTCGTATTTCGATTCTATTTCTTTTTGCAGCTCGGTCAATCGTTCTGAGCGTCGTCCTGCAAGGATCAGGTTATAGCCTTCTTCTGCCAGTTTTAAGGCTGTAGCACGACCTATGCCTGATGTTGCTCCTGTTATTATTGCTATTTTTTTCATTTTTATATTTTTTATCTTGTAATTTTTATTTGAGTTTTCTATCTGATTCCTCAATAGGTAAATCATTTATACTAGCATATCGTTTTGTCATCAATCCATTTTCGTCAAACTCCCAGTTTTCATTGCCATAAGCTCTGTACCATTGCCCTTCCTTTGATTGGTATTCATATTCGAATCTTACAGCAATGCGATTGTTGGTATGCGACCAATATTCTTTTTGCAATTTATAATTGAGTTCTTTAATCCATTTGGCAGTTAAAAATTTAATAATTTCTTCTCTGCCATTAATGAATACATCCCTGTTTCGCCACTCACTATCTATTGTATAGGCTTTGGATACTTTCTCGGGATTCTGACTGTTCCACCCATCTTCGGCTAATTGAATTTTCTCTTTTGCTGTTTCCTCTGTAAATGGAGGAATTGGGTATCTTTTTTCCATGACTTGTAGTATTAATTGATGATTATAGATTGCTTAACGGATGTAACCGTTAAGCAAAAAACTGTTTATATTACTTTTATCTCTTAATTAATTTAGTATCCGAATCGCTCAGCATCCTCTCCTGCAAAATCGGGGTCTACATAAATATACATGCGGCTTATCAGATTATCTTTAATCGTAAAGACACTGCAAAATCGGGTTTTGGAAAAGGTTTTACCACTTTTCAGTATTCCGCTTTCAGTTCCTTCGACTATTACCCTGTTTTCAGAAATAACATAAGAAAAGTCACTTATTTCATGCGTCAGTTTTTCTATAAATCCCCTTGTCCATGCGATGAATCGATTGATTTCCGTCCGTCCTTTGGCTTCTCCGAATTTTGGATAGTAGATTTCCACATCTTCTGAAAACAGGGTATCTAAATCAGTCTCTCTTTTATCTGTTTTTTCAAAATACAGTATTACCAGATCAATAGCTGATGAATCTTTTATTTTTTGCTCTTCAATTTTACGCTCATCCTCTGTCAGTACTTTCACTAACTCCAAACTGTCTTCGGAGAAAAAATAATGTGTGATTTGTTTGTTTTTAACTGTAAAGTGCGTCATAAAATGGCTGTTAAACACTTTATTTGTTTTCAGCATGCGGGAAGATAAATATCCTACTGCCACTGCATTTTCACCTTCAACTACTAATTGTTTAGTGTCGAAAATCAAAGATTTAACATATTGTTTTTGAAGTGAAAAGAATTCTCTGACTTCTGCTTTGCTTGACCTGTTACCCAACCAGGGAGCTAAATCCTTATCTCCGGGAATCTCCCATTTAATGTCATCTGCTATAAGGTCGATTACTGCGTCAATATCATTTAATGATCTTCTTTTATAAAACTGTTCTACGATTGCTCTGGTTTCTTCTGTTGTATTGCTTTTTGTATTCATAATTTTTTTATTTTATAAGTTAGTAATAATTGTTTTTTTTCTCCTGTTCACGCCTATTATCCCTATAAGAATAATAGCGGCACCAACGATTTTCACCCAGTTTAAGCTATCTTTCAAAATAATAACTCCCGCAAAAATGGCTACAACAGAGACTAAATTTCCGAATACGCCTAGCTTGGATGCTTCTATTTTTGAATACGAATAGTTAGATAATGCCGATGTAGCTAATGACGATAATACACCTAAATAAAAAATGGAGATCAAGTATTCAATAGACAGGAACGATTCAAAATAATTCCCTGTTTCAGGATTAATTATGTATTGTGATATGGATAAAACATTAAATAATATAGCACCCACTGTGATACAGAAAAATGTAATCTGAAATACCGAAAATCTCTCTTTGTATTTTCTTACCAAGACGGCGTAAATGGAAAATACTGCGGTAGATAGTGAAAATATAAGATAACCTAAAACGGATCCTTCTCCATTTATTCCTTGCATGGCGAAAATGAATAACACACCGGAAACAGAAAGAAGTGTAAATAATTTTTGCTTCCCCAATATTTTTTCGTTCAGTATAATTACTGCTGCAACCAAGGTCAATATAGGTTGTATCGCCTGAATAATTCCGGCTTCGGCAGATGATATATAGTTTAGTCCCCAAATCTGAAACCCGAACAATAAAACAGGATAAAGTAATGCCATTAATAATATAGTACCAATATCAGCCCTTTTGAGTTTTATTTCTTTACGCTTTATAATAGCAAAAGGTAATATAAATAGCAATGCAATACTAAACCTATGTGCCAATATAGCCATCGGATTTTCGTGTGTTAGTGCTATTTTCACAAACAAGAACGATAATCCAATAATGAATGATGATAGTATTGCGGCTAAGTAGCCTTTTGTACTTTCTTTCATTACTTATCGTAATTCAGATACCAGTGGATTCCGTACTTATCAATTAATGTCACGAGCATCGAAGCTGTGGAAGTTTGGGCAAAGTCCATTGTCACATTTCCATCCACTTTCAATTTCTCAAAGACCGTTTTTTGTTCTTTCTCATTATCGAATGATACAGTCATTGCGATAGTATCGCCAACTGTTACTTTCTGTCCTTCAAAACCATCGGAGGCATAAAAGTTGATACCTTCTGCCATAAATTCGGCATGGGCAATTTTATCTTTGAATTGTTCGGAGACATTATACTTTTCAGCTTCTGCGTATTTCTGCATAAAGAATATTTCACCGTCAAAACAGTCTTTATAGAATAAGAGTGCTTCTTCGCACTTATTATTGATAATCAGGTAAGGGGTTAGATATTTCATTACTACTGGGTTTTATAAATGGAAATTCAATCTACTGCACTGTCGGCAACAGCTATAGCATCGATTTCTATAAGGGCATCGGGAGAATACAAAGAGGACACTTCGACAATTGTATCGGCAGGATAAGGTTCACAGAAATATCGCCCGCGCAATTCTACAATTTTCGAGAAATTAGACATATTCCGAAGAAATATGGTCACTTTAATTACATTTTTCAAAGATGAACCACCTGCGTTCAGCACTTTTTCTAAATTTTGAAAAGTTCGCTCCGCTTGTATATCAAAATTGCCGATGCCCACCAGATTCCCGGAGTCGTCAATAGCTGTTTGTCCAGAAATATACAACATATCGTCAACTCGATAGCCTTGGGCTAATCTAAATGGTTCGTATGGATCGGGATTGATTATAATTCTATCTATTTTCATGATTCATTTTAATTAAGATTGTATTCAATTTCTGACTAAAGGTAGTCCTGATAACAAGTAATCTTATTACATAAAAACGCAATTATATTACAAGATTCACTGGTTAAGAGTAAGTAGAAATAACAGCCATAAAACAAATAATCTACGGCCTTTTTTTCATATATATTGTTAATGAAGTATTTCCGATCGCATCTTTTGCGATTGGACTATAGACTATAAAAACACCTGATTCTGTCAAAGGAGATGTTATCCGGAAAGTATAAGGGAGTATAATACATAAAACAAGTCTAAGGGGGTATTGTTATGCGAAAAAACGAATCTTAACTTATCTGCAAAATGAATACCTTTTGATTTAACTATAAATACATACAAATGAGAAAGGATTGTTGTACCTTTTACAAACGGCATCTTACCTGTTTTTGTTTTGTTACAAAGAATTGAATAATAACTAGGAAAATAAAGTGAAATATGGAAACTATCATAAGAATTACGGTGATTGGAATCAGGGCTACTTTACTGATGGATATGTGGTCTTATCTTTTGTCTTATTTTAATATTAAGACCTTAGATTATAGATTGGTGGGCAGGTGGATAGGTAATTTCTTTAACGGTAAATTCATACACGAAAATATAACTCGTACACCAACTGTTCGTTATGAGGCGATAATAGGCTGGAGTGTACACTATTTTATCGGAATAATTTTTTCATTCGTATTGGTTGCGTGCTTTGGAATTAGACTGGCTTTATCGCCCGACTTTATTGCCTGCATTAATTATAGGTATTATTACTATCGTTGCACCTTTTTTCATTATGCAACCGGCTTTTGGATTCGGCATAGCAGCTTCAAAACTGAACAATCCATCAGTTGCAAGATTTATAAGTGCTTTTACCTCAACTCAACTACATTATTCTGCGCATAACAATTCATCATATTATCGAACTTATCTTTTACAAGATATACTTCCTGTTTCACCTTTTGATTTAATATCTTGGCATATATCTGAGTCGTCTTAATATCGGTATGACCAAGCATCATGGAAACGCTCTCTATGCTCACTCCTTTAGTGAGCATAGTTGTCGCAAAGGTATACCTTCCAGTGGGTGGAAAGGTTCTTTTTGATGCCGCACAGGGCTGCTATCTCCTTAATATAGATATTCATATTCTGACAGGCACTCACCGGAAGCAATTGTTCATTGGGTAGGTTCGCATCTTCATACTTCTTTAAAATCATTTGCGGGATATCGAGTAAAGGAATATGGGATTCATTGCCTGTTTTGTGCCTGTCCTTGATAATTGCAATGAAGATGGTTATTGCCTGACTATCGGATAGTCAATTAGATTTATTCTGATATTTCTTTCCAGTATCCTCCTCTAAGGCATGTTTAACAAAACAAACTTCAAATTCTGAAATAAATTCATCACACAAATAAAAAATATCTGTAATTTCGCATAATAGATAGCTTTTTGAATTAAAAATTTGAAAATCAAAAGTTTAGAAATAATTAAAATATATCTATTGTCCTAATTTATAAGACATTATATTATATAGAGATCGCATTAAACTATAATTATGATATCATACTTCGATTCTTTCAATATACTTTCTGAAAATGAGTTAAATGAGTTAGAAAATTATTTGACCTGCCGCACATTGAATAAAAATGACTTTTTAATTAAAGAAGGTAGAATTTGTAACGAAGTTGCTGTCATCAAATCGGGTATCTTACGTTCTTATTGTTATTGCTATAAAGGAACAGAAGAAACAAACAATATTTACTTCCAGGGAGAAATAGCTATGGCCTATTCCAGTATGCTGACACAGACGCCATCGGAAGAGAATATTCAAGCATTAGTCCCCACCGAATTAAGTATAATTAGAAAAAGTGATTTGGATAAATTCTTTGCATCAGGTGCCAACTGGCAAAAAATTGGCCGTCTGATGACTGAAAAACAGTATTTAAGTTTGGAAGACCATATATTTAATCTACAAAAACGTACAGCCAAAGAACGTTACGAAAAGCTACTGAAAGAACAACCACAATATATACAAAAAGTTCCACTTCAATATCTGGCATCCTATTTGGGAATGACCCAACGCCATTTGAGCCGTATAAGAAAAGACATCAATTTCTGATGTTTGCTTAAAATTATGGTTTTGTAATTTTTGGACATTTGTCCTTTTTTATCGTTTTAAGCATCAATAACTTTGTGTTCTTATTTTATAATTAAAGTTTGAGATGATGAATATACTTATAATAAATGGGCATCCGGATAAAGAAAGTTTTAATCATGCTTTGCAGCAGGCTTATAAAGAAGGAGCATTATCCTTCGGTCATAAGATCAAAGAAATTACCATGTCTGACATGGATTTTTCGCCAAATCTACAACAAGGTTATCGTAAACGGACAAATCTGGAGCCGGATCTTCTGGATGCCTGGGAGAAGATAAAATGGGCAGAACACATGGTTTGGATTTATCCTACATGGTGGGGAGGAATGCCTGCTATAATGAAAGGATTTATTGACCGTCTGTTTCTTCCAGGATTGACATACGAATATCAAGAAAAATCTTCAATCCCTAAGAAGCTCTTAAAAGGAAAAACTTCAGAGATTATCACTACAATGGATGCTCCTATATGGTACTATAAGTATATTATGGGTAACACAGGTGTCAAAATGTTAAAAATAGGCATTCTTGCTTTTTGTGGTGTTAAGAATAAACGGGTCACATATTTATCAATAGTTAAGTCTTCTACGGAAAACCAACGTAATAAATGGCTTTCAAAAGTAAAAACAATAAGTAAGAGTTTGAGATGAGAAAGAAAAATATTCTTGTATTAACCGGTAGTGCCCGCAAGGGAGGCAACTCAGATAGGCTGGCAGATGCATTTATCAAGGGAGCAAATAGTGTAGGTCATCAGGTCGTTAAATATAATACTGCCTCTAAAAACATGAAACCATGCATTGATTGTAAAGCTTGTTTCCGTAATGATATTCCTTGTTTATTCGATAAGGATTTCAATGAGCTATCCACTTATTTAGACACATCTGATGTCATTGTGTTTGCGACACCTCTTTATGCCTACTCTTTTCCGGCAGCTCTTAAACTAGCAATAGATAAGTTTAACACATACTTAGTTGGAGAAAAAGAAATTAATATAAAAGAAAGTATATTACTAGTTACCGCAGGAGAAGACAATAAAGAGGTATTTGCAGGTATTGTGAGTACGTACAATTCTATAGTGCGTATAGCAAATTGGAGCAATCGTGGTATTATTACCGTAAACGGGCTTATGGATAAGAAGAGCATTTTAAAAACAGATGCTTTGAAAGAAGCAGAGAAATTAGGGCAAAGTATTAGAAGATAGCCAAAAGGCTATCTTCTAATATATCGAACTCACGTTATTTTAATAACTCTCTCCTCTCTTATGCAGGAATAATCTTGTATTCTTTCAATTGATCGAATACCCTTTTAAAAGATTCAAAACTATCTGTCTGCATTTCATGAAACCCATGCCTTCTTAATTTACTCACATCAAAGAAAGCATCATACACGTTATTAAAAATAAAATCTCCAAACGGCCATTGTACGAGCCGATCAAATTTATGATTCTCAAGCTTATATTTATTTACAATCTCTTGCCAGAGAGCATCTTTGTCTTTCATATAGGCAGCTAAGGAAAAAGTCTGAGGCTCATCAACAGGCACTCCAAAATATTCACCGATTTTCGGCCAGACTTCTTTCCATCTGAAAATATCCCCATTTGTAATATTGAATATCCCGTTCTGACAAGATTCATGAAGCGATACATATTCCATCCCCTTAGCCAGCAGTTGTGCATCAGTGACATTAACCAGTACGTGATATGCTTTCTCATTACCGGGGAATCGCATGGATACATTCAGCTCTTTACAAAGAGTAGCATAAACAGCAATTAACGTAGCCAGATTCATCGGATTCCCAATAGCCATTCCGACAATCATATCAGGACGAAGAGCCGTCCAGTTCCAATTTTTATCTGCTGATTGTTGCCTTAGGAAATCTTCCTGATCATAATAAAAATTAGGAGGAAAATGTCTCGAATCTGTTTCTTTTGCCGGGGTTTTGTACATACCCAGATGAGCACCATAAGCCTTACCTCCCTGTATGAAAGTGCTATGCTCGAAGTTAGGTGCAACCTTTTCAATACCTGTTATCAGATTCTTTAATAATAAGGTATTTACCGTTGTCTGTTCTGCTAAATTACCCTTCTCTATATAAGCACCGAAAAATATGTGCGTGACATTTTTGAGTTTTTCCCTTTGTTTTTCTACAGCATCAGGGTCTGTCAGATCCAACCGGACAAAGTCAGCACGGCTACTATAAGTGAGAGGAGAATGAGAAGAGATAATTAAGTTCCATTCGTTACTATCCTCAAGATAGGAAGCTATGTTACAACCTATAATTCCATTTCCTCCAAGAATCAATGCAGTTTTCTTCATTTATTTTCTTTGTTTAGTTCTTTTAGAATAGCTTCGCCAACGCCATGAGCAGATTGTGGATTCTGACCTGTAATAACCCGTTGGTCAACTGTAACGTGAGGTTGAAAAGAAGCCGACTTTTCAAATTTAGCTCCACGCTCAATCAGTTTACTCTCTAGCATGAATGGTACTACATTCTCCAGCTTCACTGCGATCTCTTCCTCATTCGTGAAACTATTGATTTTCTTCTCTTTTACAAGATAATCTCCGCTACTCAATTTAATATTGACAAGTCCGGCAGGACCATGGCATACCGCACTCACGATACCGTTATTTTCATAAATCTGAGTTGCTATTGTTGCCAGTTCTTTATTATCTGCAAAATCCCACATAGCACCGTGACCTCCTGCGTAAAAAATGGCTGCATAGTTTTCCGGAATAATTTCTGTCGGCTTCATCGTGTTTTCTATTTTTTCACGATACACTTTATTTTCCCAGAAAACCTTATTTATAGAATCGTTTAAATCGAAACCATCCACCGGAGCTTTCCCTCCCAAAGGGCTGACAAAATCAATCTCATATCCGGCACCGTGCAATACGTGCCAGGGATGAGACACTTCAGAAAGATAATAGCCCGTAGGTTCTCCTGTGCTGCCTTTTTTATCGTGGCTTGTAACTACAAACAGGATTTTCTTTTTCATGTCGTTTGTTTTTGATGATTGTTCTTTTAACTTCTCTTTTGTATTTTGACCGTAAGCCGTAAAAATGCCGGCACTTAATACTATTAATAATAAAACACTTCTCATCTTTTTCATCTTTCTCATTTTTGGTTTAATTAATTCAACATTCATTTTAAAGAAAAGTTTCTTTTGACAAAGATCGTAATTATATTACTATAAATATGATACGAAAATATTGACAACTCTATTAGAATATTTATACCTTTGCTATATGATTAATTTAGAATGGTATCGGACATTCAATGCGATTTACCAGCAAGGCAATATGACCAGGGCAGCATTGGACTTACAAATCTCACAACCGAATGTGAGCTTACATCTGGCTGCTTTAGAGAATCATGTGGGTGGTAAACTTTTCGAGAGGGTTCCCAAGGGGCTAATTCCCACGGAACTGGGTAAACATTTATATACCCAGATAACAGAGGCTGTCCAAAAACTCGAATCGGTAGAAATCAATTACAGCAAATCAGGATTGAAACTGACTTCTACTATTCATCTGGGTACTCCTTATGAGTATTTTTATACAGAAATGACTCGTAAGATAAGTCATTCGGCTTCGAATATCATTACCATTTTCGGTACAACCAAAGAGTTAATGAATCTGCTCGAAAAAGGAGACCTTGATTTTGTAGTAGCTACACAAAAAGGATCAAATAATAATATTACATATGAGCCTTTATTTAAAGAGTCATTTATTATAGTGGGTAGTCCGCATATAGACTTTCCTGCTTTTACTGAGAGTCTAAAAAATGAGGTAATTAACGATGCTGAGGAATGGTTATTGGATCAGGAATGGTTTGCCTATAGTAGCGACCTGGCATTTATCCGCCGTTTCTGGAAAGTAAATTTCAATAAAAGGCCTTTAATAAAACCAAAATATGTGATACCCGACCTCAATTATATTATTAAAGCCTTAAGCCTGGGTAATGGTATTACAGTGGTAGCGGATTATCTGGCTAAAGAGTTTTTAGCAGACGGGCGTATCGTTAAAATATGGGATGGAGTGGTACCTTCTGTTAACGAGCTTTATTTGGCATATGATAAAACGAAAGTATCGACTCTGAAAGTGGATGAGATGAAGAGACTTATTCTTTAGCGAGGGTAGATTTTTCTATTCGTTAGAAATAAGTTATCAATTTAATAAAAAGGGACTGGAAAACCTCGAAAACCTCGTTATCTCATAACTCACTATTTGGATGCTTCAACTCACTATAATAGTAATATTGGATGAGAGTTTGTTTACCTATAAGTTATTAAATATCAGATAAAATTCATAAACTATATCATAATGATGGTTGTTTTAATTATAGTAAAACTTGGCTTTATGCTAAAGTGGACGATAAATTAAAAAATGCAACCATGAATAATAAAAGTTATACCATTGTCTTCTCTGTAGACCAAAGTCCGGAAGAAGTCTTCGCTGCGATCAATAATGTGAGAGGATGGTGGTCAGGAAAAATTGAGGGTAATACTACTAAGCTCGGCGACGAGTTTACTTACCGTTACGAAGATGTACATTACTCAAAACAAAAAATAACAGAGCTAATCCCTAACAAAAAGATTGTTTGGCATGTGGTGGATGCTAACCTTAATTTTGTAGAGAGAACAAAAGCGAATGGAAGGGCACTGATATTGTATTTGAAATTGTTAAAAAAGAAGGCAATACAGAAGTACACTTCACTCACGTCGGACTGATGCGGGCATCCGAATGTTATGAATCTTGCTCGGCTGGATGGGGAATGCTCATAAACGGTAATTTACGTAAGTTGATTACTACAGGGCAAATTCCTTCCGATCCATTCGCATAGATTTCGGAAAAGGTCACTATTAATCGCAGAGAATATATAAATGAGGAAACAGATAATAATATGGGAGAAGACAAACAAGGATATATTAGCTCTCAAATAACTATCCCCTCAGAATTTGAGGATGTATTTACTTACTTCTATGTCGCTGAAAACAGAAGCGACCAGACAGTAATTAAAACCTTATTACCTTCTTTCCAAACAATTCTGATTTTCAGTTTTGGTAATACAGTAAACCTGAAGTCGAAAGAAGACAGTACACTCGCTATGGATAAATGTGTTGTCCTGGGTCCTATCAAACGAGCCCTTGATTATTCTCTTTCTGCCGGTTCGGCTATCCTTGTTGCTAACTTTAAAGAGGATGCTTTTTACCGTTTCTTCGGACAAGTCATTTCATTGAACCTAGCCATTAATCCCGATGAGTTAATCGGTGAAAACTGTTTTACTCATTTATGGCATTCATTAAACAAAATTAAATCATCAAAAGACAGAGTTGACTTTATTCTGGACTTCTGCCGACCCTATCTGAAAAATAGAGAACCGGCATTTGTGCATTTCTCTGACACCCCTGAAAATAATAATATCAGCCCTATAAAGGCAATAGCTCAGGCGACCAATAAGAGTGAGCGTATGGTGCAACTCAATCATAAAAAATTCTATGGATATACGGCAAAAGAAGTCACTCGCTACAAGCGTTTTTTACTGGCTATTGAATTATTACAAACTAAATCATCTGATGTGGATTGGTTTGAGATAATAAATACATGCAACTATTATGATCAGAGTCAGCTGATACACGATTTTAAGTACTACATCAAACTGACCCCGACTCAGTACTTAAAATTTCAACATGATATTTGTAAGGTCAATAAGGAATAGGCATTTCGTTTTCTTACAATCACAGTCTGGTCCAACTCACTACATTTGCTTTATAAATTATAAAAAACAAGAATATGAAGCATCTTATTATTTATGCCCATCCTAATGAGGCCAGTTTGAATAACTCTCTAAAAACGAAAGTTGTAAAAGCATTACAGGCAGACCATGAAGTAATAGTGCGTGACCTGTATCAAATGAATTTCAATCCTATACTTTCGCTTGAAGATATAGCCGGCCAACGTAGAGGAGAGGTTGCACCGGACGTGAAGCGAGAACAAGAGTATATCCTTTGGGCAGACCATATTACTTTCATATATCCTATTTGGTGGACAGGAATGCCCGCTATAATGAAGGGTTATATTGACAGGGTATTCAGTTATGGATTTGCTTACCGCTACGATCAGGGTATACAAAAAGGATTGCTAGGTAACAAACCGACAATTATCATTAACACGCATGGTAAATCGAATGCCGAATACGAAGCCATTGGCATGGATAAAGCTTTACTGCTAACATCTGATATGGGTATTTATACTTATTGCGGATTGGATATCAGAAAACATTTTTTCTTTGATAAGGCTGATAAAACCACACCGGAAAGTGTTGATGGATGGATAGAGCAACTTTTCAGATCATATAAAGTATTAAATATTCATTAAATTTAAATTTAGAAATCCTTGTCTGAATTATTTCTATGTTACTTTTTTATAACTAATTTCAACTACTGAGGGCATTAATAATTAGGATTGAATGATTATCTTGTCTTGATATAGGTTCACATAAAAAAACACTCACCAACTAAATATTGATGAGTGTTTTACTTATATAACAAACTTTACATTTCCTTCAGTTCATCAGCAATCAGCGGAGAATACATTCTTTCGGCATCTTTCTCCAATAATCTGCCTGAATATTCAGGCTTACATATCTCTATGATTTTAACTGGTAATACTTCTTTCCCA
Source organism: Dysgonomonas sp. ZJ709 (assembly GCF_011039195.1). Classification (NCBI taxonomy): domain Bacteria; kingdom Pseudomonadati; phylum Bacteroidota; class Bacteroidia; order Bacteroidales; family Dysgonomonadaceae; genus Dysgonomonas; species Dysgonomonas sp. ZJ709. The sequence goes on along the minus strand of NZ_JAAKEM010000044.1, from coordinate 3,174 downwards.
TTTTTATGGAGTGTTTCTTGCAAATCATGTACTACCGATATTTTCCAGTTGGCAGATAAAAATTCGCCGGAGAGTTTGTCTACTGTTTCCTCTAAATTATAACAGCTTTCATTGTTTAAGAAGATATTGTTCAAGTTTGATGCTTTTGTTTTCATATTTTATTTCTATTTTATTGTTCTAAATTTAGACAAGCTTTATTGAAAAAGATCTTATCTTGATAACAAAGAACAGTGCCGAACTGTTTAAAGATACTCTCTCCCTGCTTTACATCTTCCTTCCTTTCATTTATATTACACAGCTATTATCTTAACGATACTTAATGTGTTTTACCTCAAAGATCAAGAGCGAAAATAAAGCATTGAAATTTTAAATAACATCAAACACACCTTTTACCAATATGCGGGCATCGGCTTTAATATTAGTATCGGGGATGACTTCAATCCATTCACCATTCCGATCTCCGGTTTTAACAAGAGTCTTACGGAAAGTATAATTACCCTCTTTTTCTGATTCTAAAACTAATAGAAATTGGTTGCTTTCTTCGCTTGTCAAAGCATCCACTGGTACACTCAATACTTTTTTAGAGCTTGCAACAATCTGGGCTTCAACAAACATACCCGTCAGCAATTTTTGCTTGGTAGATTCATCTAAAGTAGCATAAACAGTAACAATGCGGTCATTGCCTTCCACCGATTTACCGATAAGTGATATTGTTGCCTCAAATTCATCAGATGAAATTTGTGGGATAATGAATTTTACCTTTTGATCCTTTCTCAGATCGAATACATTTTTCTCAAAAACGGATAACTCCAGATGCAAGGATTTAGTATCGACTATTTCCATTATTACGTCGCTGGGAGATACCGCCATACCCATATTTGTGTTTATTATCGTAATATCTCCTGAGATAGGAGCATAAACAGTAATTGTCGATGACAGCCTTCCTTGTTCGACCTGTTCGGGATTAATATTCAGCATACGCAACTTCTGGCGGAGGCTTTCGTAATTAGCTTTAGCCATTTTATAATCGCTTTCGGCTTCCAGATATTTTTTCTGAGAAGCAATCTTTTCATTGAACAGCGTTTTCTGTCTTTCATACTCTGATTTGAGGTAAAATAATTGTCCGAAAATTTCGAGATAAGATTGTTGTATATCCAGATAATCGGGACTCTCTAAAGTTAACAAAGCCTGCCCTTTAGATACCTTATCGCCTACCATATGGGATAACGATTTTACAAAACCACCGACAAAAGAAGTCACTTTTGCTCTTTTCTGAGGAGGAACATCAATCTTACCTGAAGCTTTGATAACCACATCAAAATCTTTTTTGATTAATGGTGAGATTTCCATTTTCATGGTATTGAATTGATCTTTGGTAACCACAACTAAAGAGCTATCTTTTCCGACAACAGATATATCTTCTCCTGTTTTCTTTTCTCCACTACACGCTGCAAAGCCAAATGCTACTACTAGAATTGAGAATATATAAGTATACTTTTTCATCTTCTATTCGTTAAAATTAAAATAATGTAGTTCTAAATAAGAATTATTGTATAACAGAACACTTTCGAGGTAATCTACCTCTATGCTGATCGCATTTTCGAGACTCTGTATGTATTGGAAGAAGTCTATTTCCCCGTTTTTATAGCCCATCTCCGCAGTTTTAAGAATCTCCTGAGATAGATCTTTCCCATTCTCGTTGTAATACCTGATCATTTCGTTATGCTGATCCAATTCGGCTTGTTTTTGCATGTAGAAACGCTCCATTTTTATTTCTTTGTTACTACGTTCGGCTTCCCAGCTTAACAGATCGAGCTTTGCGGTTTTCTTTTTGGCAATATTTCCCGAAAAAAACAATGGAATAGATACCCCAATCTGAAAACCATTCTGATAGTATCCTAAGCCTCTCGTGGTTCCTGTAAAAAGCTCTATGTTAATGTCGGGCAGCCAATTGTGATTTTGAAGCTTCATCTGCGATTTATAGGTTTGGCTAACTCTCTCCATATATTCGGTTTGAAGGATTCGTCCTATACCCGCATTCTCTAAATATAGAAGTTCAAGATTATCTTTGCTGATGAGTGGAATTTCGTCACTTTGCACCAACGCCTTTAATTGCTCATAGCTTGCTCTTTTTTGGCTTATCAACTGTACTAAGGTCGTATGTATTTGTTTTGACTTTGCTTTAGCCGTTATTTTCTCCAGGTAATTCGATTCACCCAATTCGAATCTGCGGCTGCCGGCTCTCGAAAATTCGGAATACAAAGTGTCGAGGTGCTGATAAAACTTTTCTTTATTCCGTAAATAAACGATCTGTTCATATAACTGCGATATATCCAGTATGAGTTTATTCTCTTCTATGTTGTACAAAGCTTTCTTTTGCTCCCATTGAGATTTATACACATTACGCTGTGCTCCGTAAACTGTCGGAAACAAGAAGGTTTGCTCAACACCCAATACCCGTAATGCCTTGTCGTTGGCTGCAATATTATTTTCATCGTAACCGTGGTATATCGAAGTCTTATTAAAGTCATATGCAGTAGCTATATTGGCTTTAGAGGATTCTACCTGTAACTGATATGATTTCAGGCCTTTATTATTTTTAAATGCCAGCTCTATCAGATGGCTGAGTTCTGTGCTCATATTCTGACTATATGCAGATGTACCTGACAGAATAAAGCTTACTGAAACAAGTATTTTAATATGTCTATTTATCATTACTAACCAGTTTTTTATCAAACATTTTAAATAGAACAGGCAAGACAATCATGGTCAACATGGTAGCCGTTACAAGTCCACCGATCACAACCGTAGCCAACGGACGTTGTACCTCAGCTCCTGCTGAAGAAGATATTGCCATCGGAAGAAATCCTAATGCCGCCGCTGCTGCTGTGAGTGTTACGGGACGCAGGCGGTCGACAGTTCCTTTCAATATCAATTCGTCAATGTTTTTCATACCTTTTTGACTAAGCTCTTTTAAATGCTCTATCAGTACAATTCCATTTAAAACAGCAATACTGTATAATATAATTGAAAAGTAGTCCACTTAGTAATTGAAAAGTATACCACTAAGTGTCTCGGATGAGATTGGCTAAAGATATTTATTCTTCATCAGGTTGTAACATTTTTTTAGTTTCTTTAACTCTGTACGACTGTCCATTCATGTTGATAAGGTAT